>NZ_JAYEET010000014.1:0-4357 GCF_034653255.1 Pseudomonas spirodelae
CCGTCATAACCTTCGGCTTTGATTTGCGCCAACAGCGCCTTGGCACTGCGCCGCTGTTGCTTGGGCCGCAGCGAATCGGCTTTTAGCGCCTGCTCCAGCGTGGCGTGAAAAAGGCTGAGTTTGTTGAAGATCGCGCGGCGTTGGTAGACCGGCGGCTTGGCCTCAGGTGCTCTGACCCACTTGCGAATCGTGTTGCGCGCCAACCCGGTGCGCTTGGCTATCTCATGCAGCGACAGCTTGTCGCGGAAATACATCCGGCGGATTTTGCCCATCATTTCCATACTGATCACCCTGTGTTCTCCTGCTCAAAAATTGAGCAGAAGCAGTTGAACACCTGGGTCAGTTTTCAGTCGGCAGAACAGCCTCTACTGGGTCAGTTTTCGGTCAGCGGCAACAGCCAGACTCGAATCGGCCTATCACGCCATGCGCCCACTCTTCCGAATAGCCATTACCCGAGCTGCTGGACTGGCCTTTGCGGAAATCGCGGTTGAAGTAGAGATTTCGATTGAGAATGGTCAGGCTGCTGCCTTCGATAAATCCCTCGCCTTTCTCGCCGGCGGCCATTGCAGCTTGCCCGGTACTGACGCTCAGAGTGAGCAGAGAAAGTCCTAACAGGGTTCTGTTATTCATAAATGCTCCTGATGTTATTGGCAGTTGTCATTGTGTGGTCGCATATATGTGCCAAGCGCGCCGGGCATAGCCAGGCACGCCTTGGTCATATTTCCACATGCCAAATAACGTCAGGGTGACTTGGAAATTACATTTCAGTCAGCGCGATGTCATTTATCTAGTTTTGATTACGGCAACCTGTCCCGGCTGCCCGGTATTCAAGAATATTCAGATCGCCATTGGAGTCCTCGTAGGTCATCTGGGCCGGCATCACACCGCAGCTAGAGTCCGTCGGGGTAGTGGCCACGACCCTGGCGATATCGAGTTTCATGCCGTAGCGGTAATGAATAACTTCAGGCGGATTCTTTCCGTTAGCGGCAGCATACTCTTGCATGGCCTGCTCATTGGCCTGAATCATCCGACCATAGACACGATCAGCGCCGCCTTCTGCCAGAGCTGCAGAGGAAACAACCATAGCGGAAAGTGCAGCAATGACTTTGAGGTTTTTCATGTTTAATCACTCCTTCAAGGTGGTGATTAAAATATAAACGCAAGACCCTGTCACAAACGTGAAGCGAGAATTACATTCCTGTAATGGATCTAAACTCTTTGAGAGTAAAGGTTTTGATACGTCAGTTATGTTTGGCACTCGTCAGAGCAATTACAGGCGTCGGCTACCGAAGATAACAATTTCTACCCAGGTATCAGTGAGTGGGTCATTGGAAAGTCAGCTTTGGTGAGGCGATCGTTAGCGGTAGTAATGCACTCTTGGCGGCTCCCCATAGTCGCCGTCTGTGCATTTCGCTAAATGCGTGCGCTGCACAAACAGTGCAACGCACGGATTATTGCTAATTACAGCAGTGGAAGGGTGTAGCTCACGATCAGGCGGTTCTCATCAACGTCGTTGCCGAAGTTGGTTGAACGTAGTGTGGCGTTGCGCCATTTAACGCCCAGGTTTTTCAGCGCACCGTCCTGAAAGACATAGGCGATGTCAGTATTGCGCTCCCACTCCTTACCATCGGCACCGCCTGCGCCTAGATCAATATTGTCGCCGGTCAGGTAACGGGTCATGAACGTCAAGCCAGGGATGCCAACGCTGGCAAAGTTGAAGTCATAGCGGGCCTGCCATGAGGTTTCGTCTTTGTTGGCGAAGTCACCGATTTGCACATAGTTGACCAGGAACGGATCGGTGCCGTTGATGTAGGCGTAGCCGGTGTCTCCGCTCATGCTCTGGTAACCAACACCGAGTGCGTGACCGCTAAATGCATAGGTGAACATCGCCCCGAATGCCTTGTTGTCGACGTTGCTGTTGCCCTCGTCGGTGGAGCGAGCGTAGCGCAGATCAGTTTTCAGCGATTGCTTGTCACCTAGCGGCAAGGTGTGCAGGACCGTGAAAATATGCTGCTTGTAGAAACCGTCTAGATTGCCGTAGTTGTAGCCGGTGGCTAGGTTGCTGTTCCACTTGTAGGTTGCTCCGGCGAAGTTGAATTCATCGCTATTCTGGGTTCCGCCGCCGCTGATAGCGCGGGCTGCGCCGCTGGTAATGCTGAGGTCTTCGCTATCGGATGAGTCGCGCTGGCTTACTTGTTTGAGCTGGCCGGCATCGAAGGTCAGGCCGGCAATCTCCAGCGAATTCAGGTGCCCGCCTTGAAAGGTCTGTGGCAGCAGGCGCGAATCGTTTGCTTGGACGGTTGGCAGTCGAGGTTGCAGCGTGCCCAGTTTCAGCACGCTGTTTGAAGCGCGCAGCTTCGCGGTTAAGCCCATCTCACCATATTCATCCTGCGCTGCACGAGGTGCTTCTTTGTTGCGTTTTAGAAGGCCCGTGCCTGAACGATCAGCGCTGGAGTCCAGCTTGAGACCCAGCATGCCGATGGCGTCGATACCCACGCCGACTGTCCCTTCAGTGAAGCCGGATTCGTAGCGCAGCAGGAAGCCCTGGGCCCATTCCTCCTGCTTTGACTGGCTAGCTGAGTCTTGGCGGAAATCACGATTGAAATAGAAGTTGCGCGCTTCCAGACCAGCTTTGCTATCTGCCAAAAAATCAGCTGCCGCTGGTTGACTGAGACCGAGTCCTCCAGCGCTCAGCAGGAGCCCGCACGTGACTCGGTTAAGCCATTGAGAGTTGGGGGTAGCAATGAGCATGTAATTATCCTCGTCGAAAACATGTGTGGTAGACGTGGGGCAGGCTCGGGTAGGCGTATTACACTTGCACATACTTTCGATGACATTTTTATTTCAATGATCGAGAGGGCGAATGAAAGCCTTACAGGGCGAGGGTTTCAATGCAGGAGTGGAAACTTTTGTTTGTTTCAGCGAGATGACTATTTGGTGAATTAGCTGCTTGTGGACTACTCAGGGCTACTGAGTGAACCAGTTGTGGCGATCTTCAAAGGCTTTGTAGATGAGCGATACCAGTGTCTGCACTTCTGATTGCTCTGCTGCCAGCGGGGACGTTGAAATCCAGACCACCCGTTCCAAGGCAGTCTCGAATAACTCGTCAAGGGGCAGCAGGTTACGGTCTACATGGGAGATGTAGCCAGGTAGCAGGCCAATGCAGGAGGAGTTACGCAGCAAGTCAACGACCCACTCTTGTGAATGCACTTGAATGACCGCGCTTTGGCGCTGACGGATCAGCTGATTCCATGGTTCGAAACTGTCAACCGTTGTGTTTCCCGCGAGCTGAACCAGCATGAAATCCTTGAGGTCGGCTACAGAACTCGGTAGGCGTTTACCCGCATAACGTTTGGCCATATGGGCACGATAGGGAATTCGTGCAAGCATCAATGGTGTTGTCATTGCAAAGCTTGGAGTCGGTCTTGGCGTGCCGGGATCGGTGATCCAAATCATGACCTCTGCCAGCCTCTCGGGCTCGCCCTCCTGTGGGATGATTTCTAGTCTCACGGCCGCGTCATTACGCAGCCAGGAGATCAAATCACGGGCCAGCAGGTCGGTGAGCAGTGCCGTCGGCACCGCAAGACGTACCAGAGCTCGCTGGACACTGACGTCCTCTGGATGCAGGTCACCGAATTTCTGGATCAGTAGTTGTTGTAATTCACGTCCTGTTGCGCTCAGGCTGAGCTCGCGTCCTTTATAAAGGAATAGCGGGGTACCTACAGTTGCCTCCAGCTTCCTGAGTTTTTTGCGCATCGGCACGATATGTAAGTTTAGGCTGCGTGCAGCCTGCCTAAAGCAGGCGCAGCGCGCGCTGGTCAAGAAAATCTGTGCTAGTTGGTGGTCGATGGTGAGAGGGTCGAACATGGGGGGCGATCAAAGCTCGTGCCAAGCAAAATGCATGTACTTTGAGCTTAACGAGACGAACCTAAGGAAATTCTGAAGAAGACTTCCTGATTTTGGCAAAATACCCGGATTCCACCCGCTGAGTTTTCCGATGAAGCAGATGACCTTCGCCGACGCCGAGTACGCCAGCAAGCGCAAGCAGACCCGCAAAGAATTATTCCTGATCGAAATGGATCGGGTGGTTCCGTGGAAGGGGTTGATTGCCTTGATCGAACCCCATTACCCCAAGGGTGATGGTGGTCGTCCGGCCTATCCGCTGATGGCGATGCTGCGAGTGCATCTGATGCAGAACTGGTTCGGTTACAGCGATCCGGCGATGGAAGAGGCGCTGTACGAAACCACCATCCTGCGCCAGTTTGCTGGGCTGAGCCTGGAGCGCATCCCTGATGAAACCACTATCCTCAACTTCCGTCGCTTGCTGGAGAAACACGAGCTGGCCGCGGGCATCCTG
>NZ_JAYEET010000015.1:0-37799 GCF_034653255.1 Pseudomonas spirodelae
ACGGCCAGGATGCCCGCGGCCAGCTCGTGTTTCTMCAGCAAGCGACGGAAGTTGAGGATAGTGGTTTCATCAGGGATGCGCTCCAGGCTCAGCCCAGCAAACTGGCGCAGGATGGTGGTTTCGTACAGCGCCTCTTCCATCGCCGGATCGCTGTAACCGAACCAGTTCTGCATCAGATGCACTCGCAGCATCGCCATCAGCGGATAGGCCGGACGACCACCATCACCCTTGGGGTAATGGGGTTCGATCAAGGCAATCAACCCCTTCCACGGAACCACCCGATCCATTTCGATCAGGAATAATTCTTTGCGGGTCTGCTTGCGCTTGCTGGCGTACTCGGCGTCGGCGAAGGTCATCTGCTTCATCGGAAAACTCAGCGGGTGGAATCCGGGTATTTTGCCAAAATCAGGAAGTCTTCTTCAGAATTTCCCTAGGCAGCGGGCTATCCTACAGCCATCGTCCTGATGGACAAGACGTCTGTGACGCAAAATGCAATTCGCTGCAAGCGACCGACCCTTTATACCGCACGTCGTTTTAGTAACCCCTCGTAAGAACAGCTAAAAATGCGACAAGAACGGGCTTCTGCGCCATAAATCAGTCCGTAGCTTATTGGCACTAAAGACGCCAGAGCTGACGAACGGCTGGTCAAAAATTGAACTACCCATCTCAGTCATCGCTCCTACATTCACCCCCAAAGTCTGGCCACGTGGTGCCATCCACGAGGTACTAGCCCCCCGCTGAATCAGGAAGATTCTTGGCCACAAGAGAGTGTGCCAGCACTTGGTTAGTGCCCGGACAAAAGGGGTCATATTTCAACACCTACGAGCAGAACACTGACAAGCACACTATTAAATATTAACTCGCGCATGTGCCAACCTATAAAACCCACCCCACATGCACTATTTAATTAGTAATTAAACAATAAGAGGCACCCATGGATTTTTACACCTTCCTCATTGCAACTTTGCAACAAAAAGAAGTTATGACCCTGATGCGCCTAGGGGTCATTTACGTTCACCTGATCGCCTGCTGCGTTGCAGTGGGCCTGGTACTAACCAGTGACCTAGCCATGCTCAAGCAATTGTTCAAAGGTCAAGGCGTCAAACAGTGCAACGAACACCTTGAGCACTTGAAGAACGCAGTGGGTCTTTCGCTTATCGTCCTGTGGGTTAGCGGCATCGGCATTATCGCTATGGACGCGTCCAGCGCCGGCCTGCAGTACTTCCTCAACCCCAAGCTACAAGCCAAGATCACCGTTGTGATACTGCTGACCATTAACGGCATGGTGCTACACAATACCGTGCTGCCGGCTCTGCAGCAGGCCGGTTCGCTACTCAAGCTACCATTGAGCATGCGCAACCTGGCGATCTTTACCGGCGCGCTGTCGGGGGTGTCTTGGTTCTACGCCGCCCTGCTCGGCGTGGGTCACCCGCTCGCGTGGAAATACTCGCTGAGCGAACTCATGACGGCTTACCCGCTGATGATCGTCGGCGCTACGCTAGCCATGCTGAGCCTAACCAAGTGGTCGATAGACCGCAGCGATGCGCATCACCAAAGTTGGTTGCAGAACAACTTCGCCCTGAGCATGCGTTAATTTAAAACGCAGGAACAGGGATGTTCACCACACAACACTAATAGCCGTTACAACAACTGATTCTTTATCACCCATCTCTCGACCACCTCTCCCGCTTAATCTCGCCGGCACGTTAGCTGTGCAAACTCATACTGCGCATAATTACGCCCACAATTCATCAAGGTCATATTGGCCGACCATGATTTAACTCGGGTAAGGCTTTTACCTCGCTGTTTATTTCCATAACCATCACGCCCCTGGGCGCATATTGCTCCCAGGGATTTTCATTCCCCCCTGACCGCTTCAGGCCACCCGGATACTCTTCAACAGGTTCACCTCTAGGGGCCGCCACAAAGCGCTCGCATTGGGGCCACCATGGCTAGAAGTGCGCGCCTTTAGCCGCCTTTTCCAACAGCAACGCCGGCGGCAGGAAGCGCTCGCCGTACTGCTCAGCCAGGTACTCGGCGCGGGCGACAAAGTCCTGCACGCCATACTGGTTGATAAACTGCAGCGCACCGCCGGTCCAGGCGGCAAAGCCGATGCCGAAGATCGAACCGATATTGGCGTCAGCAACCGATTTGAGTACGCCCTCTTCCACGCAGCGCACGGTTTCGATGGCCTGGATAAACAGGATGCGATCACGCACGTCGATCTGCGAGATCTGCGCATCGCGCTTCTCAAAGCGCGCCTTGAGTTCCGGCCACAGGTGCTTCTTGCCGCCCGCAGGGTAATCGTAGAAGCCAGCGCCTGCCGCCTTGCCCGGCCGTTTGTACTCGTTGAGCATCATGTCGATCACCGCAAAGGCCGGATGATCGGGGATTTGCTTACCCTCTGCGGCCAGATCCTTGATGGTTTGCTGACGAATATGGTTCATCAGGCTCATCGACACTTCATCGCTGATCGCCAACGGGCCGACCGGCATGCCGGCCTTGCGTGCTTCGTTCTCGATCATCGCCGCACTCACGCCCTCGCCAAGCATGGCCAAGCCTTCATTAGTAAAGGTGCCGAACACCCGCGAGGTGAAGAAGCCGCGGCTGTCGTTAACCACGATCGGAGTCTTCTTGATCTGCATGACGTAGTCAAAGCCACGCGCCAAGGTTTCGTCGCTGGTCTGCTCGCCTTTGATGATTTCCACCAGCGGCATCTTGTCCACCGGGCTGAAGAAATGCAGACCAATAAACTTGTCTTGGTTCTGTACCGCAGTGGCCAGACCGGTGATCGGCAGAGTCGAGGTATTGGAGGCGATCACCGCGTCGCTCAACGCCGCACGCTCGGCCGCGGCGGTGACATTGGCTTTGAGGTCACGGTCCTCGAACACCGCTTCGATGATCAGATCGCAGCCGTCGAAGTCGGCATCGCTGACCGTCGGTTTGATTCGCGCCAGGATGCCATCGCGCTTCTCGGCGCTCATCTGACCACGACCGACCTTTTTCTCCAGCAGTTTGGCCGAGTAGGCCTTACCCTTCTCGGCCGCTTCGATGGAGATGTCCTTGAGCACCACCTCGATCCCGGCAACCGCTGACACATAGGCAATGCCGGCGCCCATCATGCCAGCGCCGAGCACGCCAACCTTCTTGGTCACGTAGGGCGCGAAGCCTTGCGGGCGCGAGCCGCCGGCGTTGATTTCATTGAGCTGGAACCAGAAGGTGCCAATCATGTTCTTCGCCACCTGGCCGGTGGTCAGCTCAGTGAAGTAGCGCGCCTCAATGATCTGCGCAGTATCGAAATCGACCTGGGCACCCTCGACGGCGGCGCACATGATTTTCTCCGGCGCGGGGAAGCAACCCTTGGTTTTATCGCGCAGCACGCTCGGTGCAATGGCCAGCATCTGCGCCACGTTCGGGCTCGACGGCGTACCCCCCGGAATCTTGTAACCAGCCACATCCCAAGGCTGCTTGGGCGCCGGGTTGGCCGCAATCCAGGCGCGGGCCTTGGCCAGCAGATCATCCTTGTCGGAAGCCAACTCATGAATCAAACCCGCTTTAAGCGCGGCCTCCGGACGAACCTTCTTACCTTCGGCCAAATACGGCAGAGCTTTTTCCAGGCCGAGCAGGCGCACCATACGCACCACCCCGCCACCGCCCGGCAGCAGGCCAAGTGTCACTTCCGGCAGGCCCAGTTGCACACTGGAGCTGTCCAGGGCGATACGGTGGTGGCAGGCCAGGGCAATTTCCCAGCCACCGCCCAGAGCCGCACCATTGATCGCCGCGACCACCGGTTTGCCGAGGGTTTCCAGGCGGCGCAGTTGGCCTTTGATGTTGAGGATCATGCCGTAGAAGGCTTGCGCGTCAGCCTTGGTGACTTTGATCAGCTCCCCCAAGTCGCCGCCGGCAAAAAAAGTCTTCTTCGCCGAAGTGACAATCACCCCAGCGATGGAGTCCTTCTCAGCTTCCAGGCGCTCGACGATCTTGCCCATGGCCTCGCGGTACACCGCGTTCATGGTGTTGGCGCTCTGGCCGGGCATGTCCATGGTCAGAACGACGATATTGTCCTGGCCTTTTTCGTAACGGATGGCGTCAGTCATTTTTCTTATCTCCACCTCAAACTCTTTCAATAATCGTGGCAATGCCCATACCGCCGCCCACGCATAAGGTGGCAAGGCCATAGCGCAGCTGGCGCTTCTCCAACTCGTCGAGCAGGGTGCCTAGGATGGCGCAACCGGTGGCACCCAGCGGGTGGCCCATGGCGATGGAGCCGCCGTTGACGTTGACCTTGTCTTCGCTGACGCCCATCTCTTTCATAAACTTCATCACCACCGAAGCGAACGCTTCGTTGACTTCAAACAGGTCGATATCAGCAATGTTCAGCCCGGCCTTGGCCAACGCCTTGCGCGTGGCCGGCGCTGGGCCGGTGAGCATGATGGTCGGATCGGTACTGGTTACGGCGGTGGCGACGATGCGCGCGCGCGGCTTCAAACCCAGTTCCTTGCCCTTGGCAGCACTGCCGATAAGCATCAGGGCCGAACCGTCAACGATGCCGGAGCTGTTACCTGGGGTGTGTACGTGGTTGATCTGTTCAACATGGCTGTAAACACGCAGCGCGGTGCTGTCGAAGCCCATCTGGCCCATCATCTCGAAGCTCGGCTTGAGCTTGCCCAGGCCCTCAAGGGTGGATTCGCCACGGATAAATTCGTCGTGGTCGAGCAGGACGATGCCGTTCTGGTCGGCCACCGGAATCAGCGACTTGTTGAACGAACCGTCCTTGCTGGCGCGAGCGGCCTTCTGCTGCGAGCGCAGGGCAAAGCTGTCGACGTCCATGCGGCTGAAACCTTCCAAAGTGGCGATCAGATCGGCGCCAATACCCTGCGGGGTGAAATGAGTGTGCATATTGGTCGCCGGGTCCATCACCCAGGCACCGCCGTCGGAGCCCATGGGGATGCGCGACATCGACTCGACGCCGCCGACCACCACCAAGTCCTCAAAGCCGGAACGCACCTTCATCGCGCCAAGGTTGACTGCCTCAAGGCCTGAGGCGCAGAAACGGTTGAGCTGCACGCCCGACACACTGACATCCCAATCGGCGACCATGGCGGCCGTCTTGGCGATGTCCGCACCCTGATCACCCACCGGCGTCACGCAGCCGAGCACGATGTCGTCGACCTGGCTGGTATCGAGGTTATTGCGCGCTTGCAGCGCCTTGAGCAGGCCGGCGACCAAGTCGACCGGCTTAACGCTGTACAGCGCGCCGTCCTTCTTACCCTTGCCGCGGGGCGTGCGCACGGCATCGAAAATAAATGCTTCGGTCATGGCGTCCTCAGACCTCCAATGGAGGGTGGCTGATGGCGCAGGTGTTACCCGCGCCTATTTTTGTTGAGTGCAGTCACCATACGCCGCGCGCAGACAGGCTCAATGACCGAAGCGCTCAGGGCTATTGACCGCTCAGCTCAGACCAACGGTCAATTGCTGAGCGAATGGGCAAAACAGCGTCTAACTCAAGGCTCGAATGCGGGTGGCAGCACTACGGTCATAACCACCAGCACCTAACCCACCGGCCTTAGTAATCAAGGCGTCTATGGCAAGTGCTTAGGCGCCCCTACAGTTGAATCAAGCCGCCTGAAATGCAGTGCAGGCGGTTGAAGGCATCGTCGCCGGGTTTTGCCGGGACGGTTTTAATGCTCAACATGAGGTGAGGCGTCGCACCCGCACAATTAGCAGGCCAGCGACTACCCGCCGCAAAAAAAAACAAGGCCAATCGCCATGTTCAATCCCGTGAAGATGCGCCAAGCAGGCATGATCGTTTTTGCCACCACCGTGATTCTGATCCTTCCCAACCTGACCCGTTTGATTAGTTAACGCTGGAAATCGCACCGCTTCATTGCCTGTTATTGAAGCGCGGTCAGCCACTCGTGTGCTGCCCTGCCCGCCACAGTGGAGTGCGCTGGCAGGGCAGCACAATCGCCGCAAAGCGGGAAGATCAGCGCCTGTGCTAGGGTGACCGCAATCACCCCAAGGAGCACACCATGCGTCGCCTACTCGCCACTCTCTGCCTGCTAATTAGCCTACCGCTTATGGCCGGCGAAGCTGAACTCAATGCCGCCGTCACCGCCCTGCAATCCCCCGACACGCTGCTTATTGATGTACGCACGGCCGAAGAATTCGCCGCCGGTGCTTTGCCAAACGCCGAACGCATGGGCCATGAACAGATCGCCAGCCAGATCAGCGCCCTCGCCCCGGACAAAGACACCCCAATCGTCCTCTACTGCCAAAGCGGTCGTCGCTCCGGCATTGCCGAAGAAAGCCTGCGCGCCATGGGCTACAGCAACCTGATCAACGCCGGCGGCTATGAGGAGCTTAAATTCGCCCTGGAGTCTCAGGATTGAACACCCGCATCGCCTGCATTGCCCTGCTCAGCCTGCTGCCCTTTAGCCAGCTGCACGCCGCCGAACTGACCCTGGAGTTAGGCAACGGCAGCCAGCGCCTGAGCACCGCCCAACTGCTCGCCCACCCACAGACGCAAAGCGTCGAGATCGACAACGACGTCAGTTACAAACGCCGTATGCACTACCGCGCCGTGCCGCTGACAGCGCTGCTGAAAGGCGTGCAACCGGGTGATCACCTGCAACTGGTGGCCAGCGACGGCTTTGCCGCCGAGCTGTCTGCTGCGCCTGTGCTGAGCAAAACCGGCAGCCAAGCCTGGCTGGCTATTGAAGACCCGGCGCAACCCTGGCCGCCCCTGGGTAAAGGCAAATCCAGCGCCGGGCCGTTTTACCTAGTCTGGCAAAACCCAGCCGCCAGCCAGATAAGCCCGGAACAGTGGCCGTTCCAATTGGCCGCCATTCGCAAATTAGCCCCGGTGGCGCAACGCTTTCCGCAACTGCTGCCAGCGGCAGACGCCAGCCCGGCGGTGCAGGCGGGTTTTGCCCAGTACCAGAAGAACTGTATGGCATGCCATCGCCTGAACGGTGCCGGCGACTCGCAATTCGGCCCCGACCTGAATATTCCGCATAACCCGACCGAGTATTTCAGCGGCGACTTTCTAACCCGCTACATCCGCGACCCACAGAGTTTGCGCCGCTGGCCGCAAGGCAAGATGCCGGGGTTTGCGGTTGAGGTTTTGAGTGACAAGGCGCTGGGCGAGTTGGTTGAGTATTTGGGGCATATGGTCGGGAGGAAAGTGAAGCCTTGATGGCTTCATGGAGAGCCGCGAACACTTTGCTTATTCATTAGCACTGTTTCACAAAACATCTTGGTCGACTGAACCTACGCTTTCGCCTTTACGGCGAGTTACTTTCTCTTGCTTCGCACAAGAGAAAGTAACCAAAGAGAATGCGCCCCTGCATCCGGGGGCCGGCGTACATGGACCGTCCCTGGCCCATTACGCCTCTCGCCGCATCCATGCGGCTCGTCCCCCTACGCAACACCTCCACTCGGCCTCCTGACGGGGATTTTGCGCGCGCATCTGAGATATGTGTTTAGAAACCGAAATGCTTAAAACCCTTGGCCGTAGGATGGGTTGAGCAACGCGATACCCATCAAACCGCAGTGGTGGCAGGCGTTGCTTTTGATTCAGCCACACAAAACGTGCAGACGACGCCAAACGCCCCTTCAAGAGGGTGAACAGAATCGTTGTGGATGGCGTTGAGCGGCATGGATGCCGCGAGAGCCGCGATGGGCCAGGGATGGCCCTTCGTCGGTGGGCCGCATCCGGGCGGGCCCCTAGAGCAACGATGGCGTGAACGAACCCTGCCGCAGGCAGGGCCGGATGTTGGGGCAAGCGTTTTTGGTTACTTTTTCCGCGACTGGATAAAGAGACTCGCTCGTAAGGGGCGAAACCAAAATCAGAAATCACCACGCTAATGAACTTGTCGCAGTACCTGAAAAGAAAGCACCAGAAGCAGCAAAGCTCGCGGCTAAAGCCCCTCCTACAAAACTGGCGTTAAGCAGCAACGCGTGGATGGACCGAGTCGCGCTGCGCTGCATCTATCACACCAGCAGCATGGGTATCGCTGTGCTCAACCCATCCTACGGACTAAGGGACTAGAAGAGCCCACAGCCACAACCGCGACCACCGCTCGGTGGGTTACGTGCCGCTCATGCTCCGAGTTGGACAGCCAATCTCGGATCCAGCGCCACTAACCCACCCTACGAAGCCAACGCCACGCCTTTACTGCTGTTGCACGTGCAGCAACGGCGCTACATCAACCTGTGCGTGCATTTGCTCGATGCCGCCACCGCGGCGCATGCCGCGGACCGGGCAGGCGTCCAGATAATCCAGGCCCACGGCCAACTTCAAATGCCGCTCTGGCTTGGCCAGGCAGTTGGTTACGTCAAAGCTGTACCAGGCGCCATCCAGCCAGGCTTCGGCCCAAGCGTGGCTGGCCAGGTGGTCTTCGCTGTCGGTAAACAGATAACCCGACACATAACGCGCCGGAACACCCAGGCTGCGCGCGCAGGCGAGAAAAGCGTGGGCGTGGTCCTGGCAGACGCCCCTGCCGCCGGCGAAGGCCTCGCTGGCGCTGGTTTCCACGGCGGTAGTACCGGGCTGGTAGCTGATGTGCGCATTCAGCGCGTACATCAGGTCGATCAGGCCGCTGCGGTCAGCGCGGCTGTGGCTTTGCAGCTGGACGAACTCGCGCAGGGCGGCATCGGCTTCGGTCAGGCGGGTAAAGCGCAGAAACGGCCAGGCCGACTGGCTTTCGTGCTCGGCTTCGCGCGACTCGTCTATTTCGACCTGGCCACGGGCACCGATGACGATGGACTCGTGCGGTTCATCCAGGGTCAGCACGTGCAGGATGTTGCCGTAGGGGTCGATCTGCGCACGCACCGGGCGCGGCAAACTTAATGCCCAGCTGATTACGTGCTGGCGCTCACTGTCGTGTGGGGTCATGCGCAAATACTGGATGCTGTTGCGTACCTGATCTTCATAGCGATAGGTAGTGTCGTGGCTGATTGACAGTCTCATGCGACCTCCAGGTAGGAGCTTTGGATGGCTTGACCTAACTGGCGAACCAGCAGGATGAAATCGGTGAGCCAGGCGTGCAGGCCCTCGTCGAGCACTTCTTCGATGCTGGTGTAACGCAGCCGTGCTTCCAGTTCGGCGGCCAGGCGCTGGGCTGGGCGGCCGTTGTCGCCGGGCAGGCTGGCGAGCATCAGGTTGAGCTCGTCCATGCAGGCGCGCAGCGAGCGCGGTATGTCGGCGCGCAGCAGCAACAATTCGGAGACTTTGCGCGTATCGGGCGAGCCACGGTAGATCTCGGCAAACGCCTCGAATGACGACAAGGCGCGTAGCAGCGCGGTCCACTGGTAGTAGCTGCGGGCTGGGCGACCGTCGATTTCGTCGATGTCTTCGCCGAGCATTTCATAGCGCGCATCGATCAGGCGCAGGGTGTTATCGGCGCGTTCGATAAAGGTGCCGAGGCGGATAAAACGGTACGGGTCGCCACGCATAATCGTGCCGAAAGTGGCGCCACGGAACAGGTGCGAGCGCTCCTTGACCCACTCACAGAAGCGGCTGATGCCATATCGGCCCAGGCCCTGTTCGGCAATGCCGCGAATCTCCAGCCAGGTGGCGTTGATGTTCTCCCACATGTCGGCGGTGATCCGTCCGCGCACGGCGTGGGCGTTGCTGCGGGCGGCCTGCAGGCAGCAGTAAATGCTCGCCGGATTGCTCGCATCCAAGGCGAAGAAATTCAGCATGCGCTCGGCATCCATCGGGCCATGGCGCGTCAGGTATTCATCCAGGGTGCCGGTAATCAGCAGCGGCAGGGCCAGCTCTTCCAAGCCGTCGCCGCGACCGTCTTGCGGCATCAACGATAGCGAGTAGCTGACATCCAGCATGCGCGCCAGGTTCTCCGCACGCTCTAGGTAGCGCGACATCCAGTACAGGTCAGAGGCCGTTCGACTCAGCATGATGAATCCTCCACGACCCAGGTGTCTTTGGTACCGCCCCCTTGGGACGAATTGACCACCAGCGAGCCTTCGCGCAGCGCCACGCGGGTCAGGCCGCCGGGGACGATGCGGGTTTCCTTGCCCGACAGCACGAACGGACGCAGGTCGATATGCCGCGGTGCAATACCGCGCTCAACAAAGGTCGGGCAGGTCGACAGGCACAGAGTCGGCTGGGCGATATAGGCTTCTGGGCGGGCGATCAGCCGCGTGCGGAATTCTGCGATCTCAGCCTTGCTGGCCGCCGGACCCACCAACATGCCGTAGCCGCCGGAACCCTGGGTTTCCTTGACCACCAACTGTTCGAGATTGGCCAGCACGTGGGACAGCTCGGCCGGTTTGCGGCACTGAAAGGTCGGCACGTTTTTTAGGATCGGCTCTTCACTCAGGTAGAAACGGATCATGTCGTCGACATAGGGGTAGACCGATTTATCGTCCGCCACGCCGGTGCCGACGGCATTGGCCAGCACCACGTTGCCGCTGCGGTAACAGGCCAGTAAGCCGGGCACACCGAGCATGGAGCCCGGGTTGAACGCCAGTGGGTCGAGGAAGGCATCGTCGAGGCGGCGGTAGATCACATCCACCTGGACGGCCCCGGAGGTGGTGCGCATAAAGAGCTTGTCGTCGCGCACAAACAGGTCAGCGCCCTCGACCAACTCCACGCCCATCTCACGGGAAAGGAAGGCATGCTCAAAGTACGTGCTGTTAAAGCGCCCCGGCGTCAGCACCACGACATTGGGGTTATCCAGCGGGCTGGAGGATTTAAGCGTATCGAGGAGCAAGTTGGGGTAGTGATCGACCGGCGCCACGCGCTGGGCAGCGAACAGCTCGGGGAACAGACGCATCATCATCTTGCGGTCTTCGAGCATGTAGCTGACGCCGCTGGGGGTGCGCAGGTTGTCTTCCAGCACGTAGTAGCTGCCGTCGCCATCACGCACCAGATCGACCCCGGCGATGTGTGCGTATAGGTCGCGGTGCAGGTTGAGACCCTGCATGGCGATCTGGTAACCCTCGTTGGCCAGCACCTGCTCGGCCGGCACGATGCCAGCCTTGATGATGCGCTGGTCGTGGTAGAGGTCGCCAAGGAACATATTCAGCGCCTGCACGCGCTGGATGCAGCCGCGTTCGACCATGCGCCATTCGCTGGCCGGAATACTGCGCGGGATGATATCGAATGGAATCAGGCGCTCGGTGCCCTGATCATCGCCATACAGGGTGAAGGTGATCCCCGCGCGGTGGAACAGCAGGTCAGCTTCACGGCGGCGCTGGGCCAGCAGTTCCTCCGGGGTGTCCGCCAGCCAACGGGAAAAGGCCTGATAGTGCGGGCGGACTGCACCACTCGCGTCGTACATCTCATCATAAAAGGTGCGGCCCATGCCGTACTCCTTGTCAGCCGGTCATGGAGTCAACACTGCAAAGCCCGCGCCACTAGTTAAATAGCTTAAATTTCAATAGGTTAAATAATGTCTGCGATCATTACGCACCAAGATGAGACGCGTCACTGGCTTGCCCATGACAGGCCGCGCCATTTTATGGCGGCGACCTACAAACCGGCCAAATGCAGCCAGTGACGATAGAAGCCTTCGGCCACGCGATTCAGTTCAGCGATCTTAGCTGGCAGGTCTTCAAGCATCTGCGCCCTGCTCTGCTGGCTTGGCTGGGTGTCATCTAGCAGGTGGTGCCAATCGTCTAGCCATTGGCGCACTAAAGCTTCGTCCATTTCCGGGTGGCCTTGCAGGGCCAGCACTTTATCGCCCCAGGCAAACGCCTGATTGCTGCACCAGGGGCTGCTGAGCAACGGCTGCGCACCGGCCGGGATGGCGAAACTGTCGCCATGCCACTGAAACACCGTAAAGCTGTCGGGTAAGTGCGCCAGCCACGGGCTAGGTGCGGCCTGATCGAGCCGCCTCAGCGGCTGCCAGCCACTTTCGGTAAAGGGCATGCGCTGGATTTGCGCGCCCAACGCTTTGGCCAGCAACTGGCCGCCCAGGCAGTGACCGATCAGCGGGATATCGCGGCGGATTAAATGCTGCAACGCCGCCACTTCTGTGGCGATCCAGGGCAGTGGGTCATTCACGCTCATCGGCCCACCCATAATAGCCACGGCTTTGGGACGGTCAAGGTCGATGCCCTCCAGTTCACCAAGATCAGCACGTAACACCGTAAAGGCATGGCCAGCCTGCTCCAGCACCTTGCCGAGGTGGGCCGGTGGGCAGTAATCAACATGGGTAAAAATCAGGATATCGGTCATGGGCCAAGTCTGCAGCAAAGCGCAGGCTGGGGTCGAGGAGCGATTGGTTGAGGCGTGAGTTAGCGAAGTAGAAATGACACCGGCCAGCCTATGGCTGGCCGGTGTATGGCCGGTGTATGGCGCTCAGAGCTGTCTGACCTCCTGGGTTACGCCCCAGCCATCCAGCTTACCGCCAAGGGGGATCACGACTGACCCAAGGTCATGTTCAAAGTCATCAATCCCGTAGCAGGTGGCAAACATCACTTTACTGACTTGCAGGTGCCAAACGCCGTCATCGCGCTCGGTCACCAAGGCGTGTAACGACTCACCGCGAAATTTACGGGTGGCCTGGCGGGCTCGCGCCTCATCCGGAAAAAGGGCATAGAACTCGATGGGATGGAAGCTGGCAAAGTCAAAGCCACCTTCCTTCATCCGCCGTAGAACCCCATTGCTAACATCGTCATGCAAGGCTGTGCTCATGAAGTGAACTCCTCAGGCGATGGATAAATTTACAGGACGCTAAAGAACCAACAAGGTGTCGATACTGCAGTGCGAGAACCTGTTAAACGCTTTCCCATTGCTACCGCTTGAGCTTCAGCGATGTCGCGGCACCAGTGGCAGTGCCGCCCGAGAATCAAGCGATCACGCTGCTTGATAGGTCATAAGCCAGACCTGAAACCAGGGCTGGTCAACGCAGGCTTGTTCAGGGTGAACAAGTCAGAAGCGTTAAGTGCAGACTAGCCCTATCGTGCGGCGTTTGCCCAGCTAAAAATACGCCGACCTGTTCACTCCCGGCTTAGCCAAGCCATGATGCGCCGCGTCAGCCAGGCCGGCGTTAGCTGGCCGGTACGGTAGAGCAGCTTGAACTGCAGGCTGATCGGCCGGTGTACGTTATTGCTCTGCGCCTGCGCCCAGGCCGCCTGCGCCACAGCGTGCGCCTCAAGCTTAACGCCCAGGCGGCGCAGCACCGGTGCCTGGAAGCGCTGATTATTGAGCATCGGCGTGCTGACAAAGGGCGGCATCAGGTCGCCAACGCGAATGTCGTACTTGGCCCACTCCAGCTCCAGCGCCTCGGTCAGGCCGCGAATGGCGAACTTGGACGCCGAATAACTGGCCAGGTGCGGCACGCCATACAGCCCGGAAGCAGAACCCATGTTGATTACCTGGGCCTGCGGTGTGGCTTGCAGGTAAGGGAACGCCGCATGCGTCATGTTCAGCGTGCCCTGCACATTGATCTGCAAGATGCGCGCATGCTCGGCCAGTTCAATTTCCTCGAAATGGCCACACTGCAAAACCCCAGCGCTGTTAAACAGCAGGCGCAGTTGCCCTGCGTGCAACGCGCAAAAGTCCGCCAAGGCGACCTTGACCGCTGCGGCATCCGTCACATCCAGTTGCGCATGCCAAACGTCACCCAACTCGGCGGCAAGCGCGGCCAGCGCCTGAGGGTTGATGTCGAGCAGGCCCACTTGCCAGCCCTGCTGGTGAAACAAGCGCGCGGTGGCGGCACCGATGCCCGACGCCGCCCCTGTAATCAGAATGTTGTGCATCAGCAACCTCGCGCTCGCAAAAATCTCACCACTTCGGCCAAGGCAAAGTCAGCCGCCTTGAGCATGCCAGCGTGGGCCTGAAACACATGCCACAGCCCTGGATAGCGCTGCAGGCACACATCCACCCCTGCAGCCTTGGCCTTGTCGGCAAAGCGCAGGCTGTCGTTGCGCAGAATTTCGTCTTCACCCACCTGGATCAGCACCGGTGGCAGGCCATGTAGATCGGCAAACTGCGGCGACAGGCCTGGATCGTCATGCGCCACATCGGCCGGACAATAAAGCGCCAACGCTTGCTCGATCCACTTGGGGTGGATCAACGGATCACCCGCCGGCGGCTCATGTAACTGGGTGCCGGTAAAGTCCGTGACCGGGGAGAAACACAGCATTGCAGCCGGTTGCGGCAAACCCATGTCGCGCAGGCGCAGGCTGGTGATCAGGCTCAGGTTGCCACCGGCCGAGTCGCCGCCGATAACAATTTGCGCGGGTGCGTAACCTAACTCAATCAGCGCCTGAAACGCCGCCAGGGCATCATCGCGGGCGGCCGGATACGGATGCTCGGGTGCCAGGCGGTAATCCAGCGCGCACACGTCCATCTGCCCGAGCCTGGCCAGGTTGGAACAAATCGCCCGATGGGTGTTCGGCCCGCCAATCAGATACGCCCCACCATGCAGGTAGAGCAGCACCGTGCCACGGGCCTTTTGCGGTTTATGCCATTCGCAGGCTCGCCCGCCTAGGGTGCCAGGGCTGCGGGTGATACCGCGCGGCGTCGGGCTGAACGCAGTGAGCACACGCAGCACCGCACGCTGCCCGGCAATTGGCATGGGTGGCCGCACCAAACCCCAGAACAGCACGCGTAGGCTGGTACGCAGCACACTGCGCAAAAGCGCCTGATCGGCCGCTGGCGCGGTGAATTCAGCGGGTGAGGTCATAGTCGTTTATCTCCGGGGCGCGGGTCTGCTGGCGGTAGGTAAAGGTGTAGCCCGGCCAGTTGTTGGTGCTTTTGCCGGAGGCAGTTTTGTACCAGCTTGAGCAGCCCTGTTCCCATATCGTGCGATGCGAGCTGGCCTGGATTTGCTGGTTGTAGTGCTGCTGTACCGCTGCCTTGACGTTGAGATAACGCACATCCTGCTGGCGCAGCACATCAATGCAACCAAGCACGTAACGGAACTGGCTTTCCAGCATGTAGATGATCGAGTTATGCCCCAGATTGGTGTTGGGCCCGTAAAGGATAAACAGATTGGGGAAACCGCTGACGCTGATGCCCTTGTAAGCCTCTGCGCCGGCCTGCCAGGCCTGGTTCAGCTCCAGCCCAGCAAGCCCGGTAATCTGCATCGGCGCGAGAAAATCCGTGGCGGCAAAGCCGGTGCCGTAGATCAGTACATCGCAGGGGTGTTCGCGGCCATCGGCGGTGACAATAGCGGTCTCAGTCACGCGGCTAATCGCCTCGCTGATCACCGTCACATTGGGCTTTGCCAGGGCCGGGAAGTAATCATTGCTAATCAGGATGCGCTTACAGCCCATGGGGTAATCCGGCTGCAACTGCGCACGCAACTGCGGGTCACTGATCTGCTGGTTTAAATGCCGGTCAAAGGTGAAGCGCATCAGCTTCATCAGCCACGGCAGGCTGATAAACGCCAGGCCACGCATCTCATATTGCAGGTACTTGAGGCCACGATCGATGCGCTGCAGCCAGGGTAGCTTACGCATCAGCGCCAACTCCCAGGTTTTGTAGGCGCGATCGGGCTTGGCCAGCACATAAGCCGGCGAGCGTTGGAACAGCTTGATTTCGGCCACCTTAGGCTGGAGCTGCGGGACAAACTGGATCGCCGAGGCACCGGTACCGATCACCGCCACACGCTTGCCGGTCAGGTCCAGATCATGCCGCCAGCGCGCTGAGTGAAAGGCCTCACCGGTAAACTGCTCAACCCCCGGCAGCGCCGGATAGGCCGGCTGATTGAGCTGGCCACAGGCGCTGATCAGCACCTCGGCGCAGAGTTCTTCGCCATTGCTCAGGGTCACTCGCCACAGCGCCGCTGCCGCATCAAATGCCGCCGAAGCCACCTCGGCATTGCAGCGAATGCGCGGGCGCAACTGATACTTGGTTACGCAGTGCAGCATGTACGCGTGAATTTCCGCCTGGGGCGCGAACTTGCGGCTCCAGTCGGTTTTCGGTTCGAAAGAAAACGAGTACAGGTGCGACGGCACATCGCACGCCGCACCGGGATAGCTGTTGTCACGCCAGGTGCCGCCGACTTCTGCGGCTTTTTCCAGCAGCAGAAAGTCCTCAATACCAGCCTTCTGCAATTGAATGGCCATGCCCAGGCCACCAAAGCCGCTGCCGATAATCAGCACGCGCAAGGGGGCCGGACGTTGGGTGCTGTTATGCATTGTTATTCCCCAATCGCTGTCAGTAGCGGTAGCTGAATGCTACTTGCCTGCCGCCTCATCAGTTATGGCATAGTCGGCCAATCGATTGTGACTTTCGGACAAGCCACCGGACAACTGCATGTCAGCCGTCTCCTACACCCTGCCAAAGCGCAGCATCACCAGCGCACAACTGCTGACCCAGCTGGGCCTCGACCACGGCCTGAGTGTCGAGCGCTGCCTCCTGAATACCGGCCTCAGCCCCTTGCAACTGGCCGAGCTGCACAGCGAAATCGAAGGCGCGCAGGAACTGCAACTGATCCGCAACCTGATCGACGCCCTGCCCGGCCAGGATGACCTGGGCCTACAGGCTGGCTTGCGCTATCAGCTGACCACCTACGGTATCTGGGGCTACGCCCTGCTCAGCAGCCAGACCTTCCGCCAGGCGGCTGAACTGGGCCTGCGTTATCTGGACCTGACCTTTGCCTTTAACCGCATCACCTTGCGCGAAGATACCAGCCAGGCGCACCTGGAGCTGGATGGCAGCCACCTGCCAGACAGCGTGCGCGATTTTCTGTTGCTACGTGACGCCGTCGCGGTGATGGTCATTCAACGCGAGCTGACCGGCGCTAAGGTGCCCCTGAGCAGCGTGCAACTGAGCCAGTCAGCACCGGCCGACCCGGCGCGATTTAGCGAACAATTCGGCCTGCTGCCGGAATTCGCCTGCGCGCACAACCGCATCAGTTTCCCCCGCCACCTGCTCGACCTGCCCCTGCCCCGCGCCAATCCGCACAGCGCCCAGCTCTGCGAGCTGCAGTGCCAGGCGCTGCTGGCCAAACGCCGAGTGCGCAGTGGCCTGGCCGGGCAGATCCGCGATCGTCTGCTGAGTACCCCGGGACGGCTGGCCGATATGGAAGTGATCGCCAGTGAGCTGAATATCAGCAGCCGCACCCTGCGCCGTCGCCTGGAAGACCAGGGCAGCAGCTTTCGCCAACTGCAGGAGGAAGTGCGCCAAGCCTTGGCCGAAGAGCTACTGGCCATTGCCAGCCTGAGCCAGGAAGACATTGCCGAACGCCTCGGCTACAGCGAAGTGTCGAACTTCCTGCACGCCTTCAAACGCTGGAAAGGCCTGACGCCCGGGCAATATCGGCAGACACTGGGCTCAAGCGCATAACCGCCTTAAACGCGCCTATGCACCGCGCACAGATGGCACCACTCACGCGAGGGCTGACCGATGTTCTACCGCTACCACGACAGCCCTATCGGCCGCCTGCTACTGGCCGCTGATGAACGCGGCTTGCAGCAACTGCTGATGGATATCGACGGCAAGCCCTGGCGTATTGCTGAGGATTGGCGCAGCGCCACCGGTGAACTGGATGAAGTGTGCAAGCAACTGGATGAGTACTTCGCCGGGAGCCGGCAGCGCTTCGAGCTGCGCTTAGCGCCGCAAGGCACGGCTTTTCAGCTCGCCGTGTGGCAGGCGCTGCTGCGCATTCCCTTCGGGCAGACCAGCAGTTACAGCGCCCTCGCCGCCGAGATCGCAAGGCCCACAGCATTTCGCGCGGTGGGTGCTGCCAATGGCGCGAACCCGATTGCCATCATCATTCCCTGCCACCGAGTAATCGGCCGCGACGGCAGCCTCACGGGTTATGCCGGCGGTTTGCCGCGCAAAGCACTGTTGCTCAAACTAGAAGGTGCGCAGCTACCGGAACAGCGGCTGCTGAGTATTTAACGCACGATAGTTCAGGGCTGAATACGCGCCAGCACACGCGCCGGAGCTTCTAGCGGTAACGCCAGAATCAGTCCTTCGCCAGACGCCGGATAGATACCGGTCAAGGCCGTGATATTGACTTGATGGGAGACCAGCACCATCGGTGCGCCACGGGCTTGCGCATTGATCTGTTCGATCAGCGCAGCCGTCTGCTCTCGGGCAGTGGTGGGGGTTTGAAAGAACGAATCCAGGGCGGGCAACGCTTCGACTGCAGCAATGCCCATTTCCCGAGCGGTATCCTGAGCGCGGCACCAGCGGCTGCTGAGCAGCCGCGGTTTAATCCACTGACGTTGCAGCAATTGCCCCCAGCGCTGCGCCTGCTCGCGACCGGCCTGATTGAGGTTGCGTTGGGTACGGCAGTCACCCAACTGAAAATTCGCAGGGTCACCGGTGCCGGGCGCGGTAGCGTGACGCATCAACAAAACGGCGCGGCCTTCACGCAGCGCCGTCCAGGCCTGCTCATCGTCGGCCTGAGCGGCACTGCCCAGCAGGCACAACACCAACAGCCACGCACCAGAGCGCCACGGCATTAGAACTTGACCGTGCCACGCGGCCCCATCAACGCCCAGATGATCAGGCCGATCACCGGCAGCAAGACGATGAGTAATATCCACAACACCTTGATGCCCGTTTCGGCGTTGCTTTTGATCACGCTGAGAATCGCCCAGATATCCAGCGCCAGAATGACCAACCCCAGTAAACCGTTAAACATTGAACCCATATGGTGTCGCTCCTATGCGAAGGGATCGCTTACCTAGGATAGACGTTCGGCAGAAGAGTTCAGATGCTTGACCTGTTAGCAGTCATCCAGGCCGGCAAATGCAGCGGCGAAATCACCCTCTACCGCGCTAAAAACCGGCACCTGGGCGCTGTCGAACAGGCGCAACACGGCGAAGCGCGGATGCTCGCCAACATCAAACCAGTGCGCAGTACCAGCGGGGAGTTGTACCAAGTCGCCCTTCTCACACAGCAGGCCGTAGACATACTCACCGATATGCAGCGCCAGCAGGCCGCGCCCCGCCAAGTAATAGTGCAGATGAGCGGGCTGGCAGGCCTTTTCCTGTCTAAGCGCGCGGGCCAACTCGCTGCCCTCGCCGCGCTCATCACACAAGCTCAGTATCTCGGCACTGGCATAGCCATGCGCAGTCAGCAGCTGATCGATTTGCGCGCGATTGGCCGCCATCAGCTCAGCGCTGGCCGTACCGGCAATCACCGGCTCCTGCAAAGGCACTTGGCTGAACTGCACGCCGACAGTGGCCAGGGTGCTGGCAATGTCTTCGGCATGGCTCAGCAGCTTGTTCGGATGCGCGGGGGCGGACTGGTGGTAGACGGTCAGGCAGCTCATGGGCAGGGCTCTCGTACGATCAGAAAGGGCTCAATTCAAGCCTTGAATTCAGTGAATAGGGTTACGGACGCTCATCATGCATAAAGCGCGCGGTGATCACAGTGGCGCACAGGGCAATCAGGCTGGCGATGGCAAAGGTCCAGGCCGCACCTAGGCTGTGCCAGCTGTAGCCGGAATACAGTGCGCCCAAGGCACCACCGACACCGGCCAGCGCGGCATACAGCGCCTGGCCCTGGCCTTGCTGGCGATCGGCAAAACTGCGTTGCACAAAATGCATGGCTGCCGCATGAAACGCACCAAAGGTCGCCGCGTGCATCAATTGGGCGAACAGCAGCACTGGCAGATGCCCGGCCAGATTACCCAGCAGCAACCAGCGCAGCGCGGTAATCAGAAAACTCGCCAGCAGCACGGTCCTTATTGAATAGCGCGCAAGCAACCGGGCCATGACCATAAACAACACAATCTCGGCCAGCACGCCCAGCGCCCACAGTTGGCCAATCACTCCGCGCGAGTACCCCAGCGCTTCCAGGTGCAGGCTAAGAAAGGTGTAGTACGGACCGTTGCTCAGCTGCATCAAGCCAGCGCTGAGGTAGAAGGCTAGAGTCCCCGGTCGCCTTAGCTGCTGCAGGAAGCCGCCCTGCTCCTGAGTATTGGGCCGCATCTGCGGCTGCGCATTGGGCACCCACCAGCTGCTCAGCACGATGCCAGCCATGATCAAAATCAGCGCCCAGGGATAAGCGTCCAGGCTGAGCAGCTCGAACAGTTTGCCCAGGCCCACCACCGCAACAATAAAGCCGATGCTGCCCCACAGGCGAATCTGGCTGTAACGCGCAGCCTGCTCTTTGAGGTGGGCGAAGGTGATCACCTCAAACTGCGGCAGCACGGCATGCCAGAAGAACGCATGCAGCGCCATGATCAACGCCAACCAGGCATAACTCTGGCTGATAAAAATGCCGGCAAAACACAGCAGCGTGCACAGCGCGCCAAAGCGCACGATGGCCAGCCGCCGGCCGCTGTAATCACCCAGCCAGCCCCAGATATTCGGCGCGATGCAGCGCATCAGCATGGGAATGGCGATCAGCTCGCCGATCCGTGCGGCGGAAAACCCCAGGTGGTCGAAATACAACGCGAGAAACGGCGCGGTGGCGCCGAGCAGCGAGAAATAAAAAAAGTAGAACCCGGACAGGCGCCAGTAAGGCAATGCGCTGCTCATGATCTAGCCGTAGCCTGAATTGAGCAGAGCAATACCCAGGGGGCGCAATGTTGGCTAGCGCTGCGCTCAAGCCAACCTACGCGGCTGATCACAGCTGTGGCAGCACCGGCGTGCTGACCTGCACATCAGCATTCTGCCCACGATGACGCAGCAGATGGTCCATCAGCACGATGGCCATCATTGCCTCGGCAATCGGCGTGGCACGGATACCTACACAAGGGTCGTGACGACCTTTGGTGATGATATCCACCGGGTTGCCATCAACATCAATCGAGCGTCCCGGCGTGGTGATGCTCGACGTTGGCTTGAGGGCCAGGTGCGCGACAATCGGCTGGCCGCTGGAGAGCCCGCCTAGGATGCCGCCGGCGTTGTTGGAGAGGAACCCTTCCGGCGTCATTTCATCGCGGTGTTCGGTCCCGCGCTGCTCCACGCTGGCAAACCCGGCGCCGATTTCCACGCCCTTGACCGCATTAATGCTCATCAGCGCATGGGCCAGTTCGGCGTCCAGACGGTCGAAAATCGGCTCGCCCAGGCCCGGCATCACGCCTTCGGCGACCACGGTGATCTTCGCCCCAACCGAGTCTTGATCACGGCGCAGCTGGTCCATATAGGCTTCCAGCTCCGGCACTTTGTCTGGGTCTGGGCTGAAAAAAGCATTCTGCTCGACCGACTCCCAGCTCTTGAACGGGATTTCGATTGGCCCCAGCTGGCTCATATAGCCACGAATCACGATGCCCTGGGTGGCCAGGTACTTTTTGGCGATGGCACCGGCGGCCACCCGCATGGCGGTTTCCCGCGCGGAGCTGCGACCGCCGCCGCGATAGTCACGGATGCCGTATTTGTGGTGATAGGTGTAATCGGCATGCGCCGGACGGAAGGAGTCCTTGATCGCCGAGTAGTCCTTGGACTTCTGGTCGGTATTGCGAATCAGCAGGCCAATAGAGCAACCGGTGGTTTTGCCCTCGAACACCCCGGCGAGGATTTCCACCTCGTCGTCTTCCTGGCGCTGGGTGGTGTGGCGGCTGGTGCCCGGCTTGCGTCGATCGAGGTCGCGCTGCAGGTCTTCCAGGCTAATCTCCAGCCCCGGCGGGCAGCCATCGACAATGGCGACCAACGCCGGGCCATGGCTTTCGCCAGCGGTGGTGACAGTGAACAGCTTGCCGTAGGTATTGCCGGACATGTGCAAAACGCTCCGCGAAAATCAGCTCAGAGCCTACGCCAACTCGCGCAGCGCCCACGTGAATAAAGGCGGCGAGTATACCCGTGGCGTTCGCACAGTTCATCCTCGAACCTTCAGCGCGTATAACCGTCCAACAGTTCCCCCTCTGGCAGTTGTTACCCATGTTGCGAGCGCTTCTATTGACCCTTTGCCTACTCCCGCCCCTGGCTCAAGCCGCTGCCAATAGCGCTTCACACAGCAGCGTGCAGCAACCGCTGCACCTGCAAACAGCCGAGGGCACGCTGCACGGCACCTTGCTCACGCCAAGCGGCCCCACACCCGTAGCGGTAGCGTTGCTGATCGCCGGTTCCGGCCCCACCGACCGTGACGGCAACAACCCCGAAGGCGGCCAGAGCGACAGCCTCAAGCGCCTAGCGCAGAGCCTGGCTAAACAAGGCATCGCCAGCCTGCGCTACGACAAGCGCGGGGTCGCCGCCAGCCGCGCCGCCACGCCGGATGAGCGCAACCTCAGTGTCGAGCGTTATGTCAGCGATGCAGTGGCCTGGGCGCAGTTGCTCAAGGCCAACCCGGCATTTGACCGGCTGATTTTGATCGGTCATAGCGAAGGCGCGCTGATTGCCAGCCTGGCCGCCGAACAGGCCCACGCCGACGCCCTGGTAGCAATCGCTGGCAGTTCGCGGCCGATTGACCAACTGTTGCGCGAGCAGTTGGCGGCGCGTCTTCCTCCGCCGTTGCTTGCACAAAGTAATCAGCTCCTCGACCGTTTGTTAGCCGGGCAACTCACCCCGCAGGTACCCAAGCCGTTGCAGGTGCTGTTTCGCCCCAGCGTGCAGCCTTACTTGATCTCGCTGCTGCAACAGAACCCTGGCCAGGCCTTTGCACGCCTGCAGATTCCCGCACTGATCGTGCAAGGCAGCCATGACATTCAAGTCAGCGTCGCCGATGCCCACGCCCTGAAGGCCGCCACGCCTGATGCTGAACTGCTGATCATCCCTGGGATGAACCATCTGCTGCGTATCAGCGCGCTGGATTTACCCGCGCAACTGGCCAGTTATAACAATCCTCGCTTACCCTTGGCGCACGGGCTGAGCGAGCAGATCGCCCGGTTTATTCAGCGCAGCGGCAAAATGCCAGCCTCTAGTTAGCCGACTAACGGCCGATAGCGCTCAAACAGGCGCTAACTGTTTCAGCGTCGCGTACAGGACCGCTGTTTATGACCACCAGCCCCGCGCCGCAAACGGATACCGACGCAGCCTCTGAGGAAGTCGCTGAGCCAGCTCACCCTTGGGCAGAGCTGGCACCTGAGCACTTTCTGTTATTGCGCCTGGCCCCCTTGCCCACCGACCGCCACACCGGCGTGCGGCCGCTGCGTTTTATCCAGCTGGGCCGCGTCGAGCGCCAGAGTAAGCAGCAAAGTCTGCTGCGCTTGACCCTGCAACTGCCCGGGCAACGGGTACGCCCGGAACAGAACATCCTCGACGTGTGGGCTGACCATGAGCAACGGGTGGTGCGCTTTGGCCCGGACAAAGGCCTCAGCGTAGAGCCTGAAAACCGTGGCCTGGGGCGGTTTCTACTGGCCCAGGGGATTGCCTGGGCGCGGCAGCACTTCGCCCACTACCAAGTGGAAAGCACACAACTGCCGAGCCAGAGCGCCTTCAGCGATGAAGCTCGCGCCCGCCGCGATCATTGCCTCAAGGCTCAGGGTTTTACTGTTGAGTACCTCGACCCGTTAAACATCAAGGCACAGTGCAGCGCACCACGGGTCAGTTCGCTGCATGGCGACTGGCAGTCGGAAAAAGTGCAAATCATCAAGCTACTGGACGCCGCCGGCATGCTGCAGCAAGCCGATCAGAACCTACATGAGCTGGATGTGAAGGTGCGCAAACTGACCGAGCGCATCGAGCTGTTTAAACGCGAGGACGGCAGTTTACGTTTCACCATCACCTGCCTGGTGGCCTTCTGCATGTTTCAGGCGGGATTGCTGATTTGGATGGCCACGCGCTAGCGAATGGCGCGGGCCTGGCGATATTGCCCCGGTGCAACGCCGTAAGCTTGTTTGAACTGGCGGCTTAGGTGGCTCTGGTCAGCAAAGCCCAACTGCATCGCCACATTCAGCGGCGTGCAGCCATCGCGCAACAACGCGCGCGCCTGCTCCAGCCGGCGCTGCATCAGCCAGCTGTGCGGCGGTAGGCCCGTGGCACGGCGAAACACCCGGGCGAAATGGAACGGTGATAACCCCACGGCCTGCGCCAATTGCTCCAGTGACGGCGGCACCGCCAACTGACTGGCCAGTAGTTCTTTGGCGCGACTCACCGCGCGCGGCTCATCACCCGGCTGCAAGCCTTCAGGCAAGCGTGCATGGCGCTGAAACAGCCGCAGAATCGCTTCACGCCAGGCAGTTTGCAGCTGCAACGCGGAGGCCTGGCTATCCAGTAACTGATGCAGATTGCCAAATTGGCGATGCAGCTGCGGATCATGCAACACACTAAGGGCAAACGACGGCATGCCCTGCCGACCTAACTCCAGCTCCGCCAGCACACCGCACACCTGCGCGTTGTCCGGATAGAAGCCGCGATAGTGCCAGCCCTGCTCATGGGCCTTGGAGCCGGTGTGCAGCTCATCCGGGTTAATCAGCACCATACTGCCAGCAGGCGCCAGATGCTCACTGCCGCGGTGGCGAAAGCGTTGGGCGCCCTGCTCGATCACAGTGAAGACAAACCCTTCATGCACATGGGGTGAAAAACGCTGCTCGACAAACTGCGCATGCAGCAACTCCACGCCAGCCAACTCGCGTGACTGCCAAAACCGTGTTTGTTCGGTGCCCACCTGCGCCATCCATCAACCGCTGAAACGCGCCTCCAGCTGTTGCTTGACCACGGGCCAGTCATGGTCAGTGATGCTGTACAACACGGTGTCGTCCAAACGACCATCGGCCAAGCGACGGTGGTTGCGCAGCACGCCTTCACGCAGCGCACCGAGCTTTTCGATGGCGCGTTGCGAACGCAGGTTACTGGCCGCAGTTTTAAGCTGCACACGCACCATGCGCCAACTCTCGAAGGCATGCTTGAGCATCAGGTATTTGATCAGGGTATTGAGGCCCGTGCCGTGCTGGCTGCTGTCCAACCAGGTCCAGCCGATTTCTGCGGCCGGCAGGCTGCTGACAAAATCAGCAAAACGGGTGGTACCGACCAGCTGATCATCCAGGCGGATGACAAAGGGCAAGGCGCGCCCTTCGCGCTGTTCAAGCAAGCCTTCGCGGTACCAGTCCAGACGCTGAGTGCCATTCATATGCACCAGTTCTGCACGATTGGCTTCGGCCAGGCTCACCAACGCCGGAATATCAGCATCGACCATGGGTTCGATGCGCAATCCACCACGTTGCAGGGTAATCAGTTGCGGCTTGAACATAGGGTCCCTCCTCGGACAGCGTCGCAGACGCGACACGCTAACAGCGCGTGCCAGTGTGCACAATCCACAACAGTCATACGAGCTGTGCGCGTGCGACCTTGGTCGTGCCTGACGCATCGTAATTTTGCTGCGAAACTGCAGCCCATAATCTGTCTAGGGCGCTGATGCGTTAGGCTTTGGCGGCTCTAGCGCTGCCCATTGCGAGCGCAGCGCCCCTCTCGTTTGTTTTTGGAGTATGCATGACCTTGTCCAGCGGACTGATCGCCGCGGTTGCGCTGATCTATATGGCTATTTTGTTCGCCATCGCGTTCTACGGCGACCGCCGCGCCGCGCCCATGCCGCCGCGTGTGCGGGCCTGGGTCTACAGCTTGTCACTGGCGGTGTACTGCACCAGCTGGACATTTTTTGGCGCGGTCGGCCAGGCCGCCGAGCAGCTCTGGTCGTTTCTGCCGATTTACCTCGGACCGATCATCATTCTGGTTTTCGCACCCTGGGTGCTGCAGAAGATGGTGATGATCAGCAAGCAGGAAAACATCACCTCGATCGCCGACTTTATTGCCGCACGCTACGGCAAATCCCAAGCGCTGGCGGTGGTGGTGGCGCTGGTTTGCCTGGTCGGGGTGTTGCCCTATATCGCCCTGCAGCTCAAAGGCATCGTGCTCGGCGTTAACCTGCTCAGTGGGGCGGGCGCGGGTGCCAATGGCACGGGCGCTCAGGACACCGCGCTAATCGTGTCACTGGTGCTGGCACTGTTCACAATATTGTTCGGCACGCGCAACTTGGATGTCACCGAACACCACCGCGGCATGGTCCTGGCGATTGCTTTCGAGTCGCTGGTCAAGCTGCTGGCCTTCCTCGCGGTCGGCGGCTTTGTCACCTATGGCCTGTACAACGGTTTTGCCGACCTGTTCAGCCAGGCCAACGCCAGCCCCGCCCTGGAGAGTTTCTGGGCAGAAACCGTGAACTGGCCAGCGATGATGATGCAGACCGGCCTGGCGATGATCGCCATCATCTGCCTGCCGCGGCAGTTCCATGTGGCCGTGGTGGAAAACATCGAACCCAAAGACCTGAAACTGGCGCGCTGGGTGTTTCCCGCCTACCTGACACTGGCCGCGCTGTTCGTGGTGCCGATTGCCCTGGCCGGGCAGATGCTGCTGCCCGCCGGGGTTACACCGGACTCCTTCGTCATCAGCCTACCGCTGGCCGAGGCCCACCCGGCGCTGGCCCTGCTGGCCTTTATCGGCGGTGCATCGGCCGCCACCGGCATGGTTATCGTGGCCTCGGTGGCACTGTCGACCATGATCTCCAACGACATGCTGCTGCCCTGGCTATTGCGCCGGCAAAACACCGAGCGGCCCTTCGAAGCCTTCCGCCACTGGATGCTCACCGCGCGCCGCGTCAGCATCGTGCTGATCCTGCTGCTGGCTTACGTGTGCTATCGCCTGCTGGGCTCCAACGCCAGCCTGGCCACCATCGGCCAAGTATCGTTTGCCGCCATCGGCCAGTTGGCCCCGGCAATGTTTGGCGCGCTGGTGTGGAAGCAAGCTAACCGTCAGGGTGTATTTGCCGGGCTGTTTTTTGGCGCCCTGATCTGGTTCTACACCCTGGTCATGCCGTTGCTCGCCCGCAGCCTCGGCTGGCCGGTGGATGTGTTGCCGGGTATCCAAACCCTGCTCTACGGCCCAATTGGTTTTCAGGTCGACCCATTGACCCGCGGTGTGGTGCTGTCGCTGGCGGGTAACTTCCTGCTGTTTGCCTGGGTGTCCTACTTTTCCCGCGCGCGGGTTGCGGAGTACTGGCAGGCCGGGCGTTTTATTGGCCATGACCTGGGCAACAAGCCGAGTAGCCGCAGCATGCTGGCGGTGCAGGTCGGCGATTTGCTGCTGTTGGCCAACCGCTTTGTCGGCGAAGACCGGGCGCGCCAGAGTTTTATGCGCTTTGCCTACCGCCAGGGCAAAGGCTTCGACCCCAGCCAGACGGCCAACAGCGACTGGATTGCTCACACCGAGCGCCTACTGGCCGGCGTACTAGGTGCCTCGTCGACCCGTGCAGTGGTCAAGGCCGCCATCGAAGGCCGCGAGATGCAGGTCGAGGACGTGGTGCGCATCGTCGATGAAGCCTCCGAAGTGCTGCAGTTCAACCGTGCACTGCTGCAAGGCGCGATCGAGAACATCACCCAAGGCATCAGCGTGGTCGATCAATCACTGCGCCTGGTGGCCTGGAACAACCGCTATATCCAGCTGTTCAACTACCCCGAAGGCCTGGTTTATGTGGGGCGTCCGGTGGCTGAACTGATCCGTTTTAACGCCGAACGCGGCCTGCTCGGCCCCGGCGATATCGACGAACATGTCAGCAAGCGCCTGCACTGGATGCGCCAAGGCACCGCGCACACCTCCGAGCGGCTGTTCCCCAACGGCCAGTTCATTGAGCTGATCGGCAACCCAATGCCCGGCGGTGGCTTTGTCATGAGTTTCACCGACATCACCGAATTCCGTGAAGCCGAGCGCGCACTCAAGGCCGCCAATGAAGGCCTGGAACAACGGGTCAGCGAGCGCACCTATGAACTGTCGCAGCTAAATCAGGCACTGACCGAAGCCAAGGGCGTGGCCGAGAGCGCCAACCAGTCGAAAACCCGCTTTCTCGCCGCGGTCAGCCATGACTTGATGCAGCCGCTGAACGCCGCACGCTTGTTCTCTGCCGCCCTGTCCCATCAGGACGACGCACTGCCCGCAGACGCGCGGGAGTTGGTGCGCCACCTCGACAGCTCGCTGCGCTCAGCCGAAGACCTGATTAGCGACCTGCTGGACATCTCACGCCTGGAAAACGGCCGCATCACCCCGGATCGCCATGCCTTCGTGCTGAACAACCTGTTCGACACCCTCGGTGCCGAATTCAAGGTGCTGGCCACCGAGCAAGGCGTGGACTTCCGCCTGCGCGGCAGCCGCCTGCGGGTGGACAGCGACATCAAGCTGCTACGGCGCATCCTGCAAAACTTCCTGACCAACGCCTTCCGCTATGCCAAGGGCCGCGTGGTACTGGGTGTTCGCCGCCAAGGCCGGCACCTGTGCCTGGAAGTCTGGGATCGCGGCCCAGGCATCCCGGACGATAAGCGCAGGGTGATTTTCGAAGAATTCAAACGTTTGGACAGCCACCAGACCCGCGCTGAAAAAGGCCTGGGCCTGGGCCTGGCGATTGCCGATGGCCTGTGCCGAGTGCTCGGCCACACCCTGCAAGTGCGCTCCTGGCCAGGCAAAGGCAGCGTGTTCAGTGTCACCGTGCCACTCGCCCAGCATGCCGAAGCCCCGGCGCCGATTGCCCAGGTGGACCATCACGGTCAGCCACTGGCCGGTATTCAGGTGCTCTGCGTGGACAACGAAGACAGCATCCTCACGGGCATGCACAGCCTATTGTCACGCTGGGGCTGCCAGGTGTGGACCGCGCGTAATCGCCTGGAATGCGAACACCTGCTCAGTGAAGACGTGCGCCCGCAACTGGCGCTGGTGGACTTTCATTTGGATGACGGTGAAACCGGCACCGAACTGATGGCCTGGCTGCGCACGCGCCTGGGTGAACCGCTACCGGGTGTGGTGATCAGCGCCGACGGCCGCCCTGAGCTGATCGCTCAGGTGCATGCCGCCGGCCTCGATTTCCTGCCCAAGCCGGTCAAGCCAGCGGCCCTGCGCGCCTTGATTAGCCGGCACCTAACACTGCGCTAGCTGGCGATTGAACCATTGGCGAGACAGGTAGTTTTGCAACAACCTGCTAGAGGCGCTGACGGAACAGCGCCTGATGCTCACGGCATTGCGCAGCGGCGAGCAGGAATACCCCATGACCGCCGCGCTCAAACTCCAGCCAGGTGAAGTCGACTTCCGGATACAGGGCTTCGACATGCACCTGGCTGTTGCCGACTTCAACAATCAACACACCCTTCTCGCTCAGGTGGTCAGCCGCTTCAGCCAGCATGCGTCGCACCAGGTCCAGGCCATCATCGCCACAGGCTAAGCCCAGCTCTGGCTCGTGCTGGTACTCGGCCGGCATATCGGCAAAGTCCTCAGCGTCCACGTAGGGCGGGTTAGACACGATCAAGTCAAAACGCTGCCCCGGTAGCCCATCAAAACCGTCGCCCTGTACGGTGTAAACACGCTGATCCAAGCCATGCCGCTCGATATTCTGGTTGGCCACTTCCAGCGCCTCAAACGACAGATCGCCCAACACCACTTCGGCGTCGGGGAACTCGTAGGCACAGGCGATACCGATACAACCCGAGCCGGTGCACAGGTCGAGAATCCGTGCCGGCTCTACGGCCAGCCACGGCGAGAAATGCTGCTCGATCAATTCGCTGATCGGTGAGCGTGGAATCAGCACGCGCTCATCAACGATAAACGCCAAGCCGCAAAACCAGGCCTCCCCCAGCAGGTAAGGGGTCGGTACACGCTCATCGATGCGCCGCATGAGCAGCGTTTGCAGGTGCGCATGCTCGTCGTCTTCCAGGCGGCAATCGAGGTAGCCATCGGCTATTTCATACGGCAGGTGCAGGGCACCGAGCACCAGCTGGCGCGCTTCGTCCCAGGCATTGTCGGTGCCGTGGCCGAAGAACAGCTCCTCCCCGTGAAACCGACTGACCGCCCAGCGAATGTAGTCGCGCACAGTGCGCAGGCGGGTTGGGTGGGCATGTATGGCGTCGGTCACGGCAGCTCTCCGCTGGTAAAAGTCCGCCATTCTAGCAGCCTGTCACGCTTACCCGCGCCCAGGCTCAACGGCTGTTTAACGGCACGACGCATTGCTGACCATAAAAGCCGCTGCAGTCACAAAGTAAACCTGCCTATGGCTTACGCGCATCAGTATAATTTTGTTACCAATTTATAACCCTTCCCGCCCTTTCTTAAGAACCCCTAAAAATGGTCATAGATCCCTTCTCGCTCACGGGCTTGCTCGTGCTGGCGATATTCCTGATTGGCATGACGCTGATTGTTTTTGAAGCACAACTGGAGATGGATAAGTTCAAGCCGGCGATGTTCATGATGTCCGGCCTGATTGTTATTGGCGCCCACTACGCGTTTTATGACCCCAACGGCTTCCAGTACTTCCGGCATGCACAAAGCGAGATCAAGGAAGAACTGTTTGGCCTGATCGCCTTTATGGCGTTTATGTGGATGGTGGTCGAGCTGCTCAATGAGCGGAACGTCTTCACCGCGCTCAACGGCTACCTGATGCGTAAGGGCCTTGGGGCGCGCGGCATGTTCTGGGCGACCGGGGCGCTGTCGGCCATGCTCTCGCCGTTTCTCAACAACATCACCACGGCGATGATCTTCGGCAAAACGGTGAAAAGCATCTCGACCAACCAGCGTTACACGCATATTTCGCTGTGTAACATCGTGGTCGCCTCCAACTCCGGGGTGTGGTTCCTCGGCACCTCGACCAGCCTGATGGTGGTGCTGGCCGGCAAAATCAGCATCGCCGGTTTGTTGCTGCTGATTCCTTCCGCGCTGATTGGCTGGTTGCTGTTTGCCGCCACCCTGCATTTCTTTTATCTGCGCAAACTCAATGGCCAAGCATTGATCCACCTCGCGGACCAGTCAGAAACCGCCCTCAAGCCCGGCGGTGCGGGCCTGGCCTTGGTCGGTTTTTGCGCGGTATTCGGCGCAGTGCTGTGCAATGTCCTGCTGAAAGTCAGCATTGAGTTCGCCATCGGCATCGGCCTGGGCATCGTCGCCCTGTACGCCTGGCTGCTGATGCGTCGCGGCATCGAACTGCCTTGGCAGGATCAACTGCAAAAGGTCGAGTGGAACGCCCTGCTGTTCTTTATCGGCATCATCACCTCGGTGGCGTGCCTCAATCACGTCGGCTGGTTGTCGTATATCTCGCGGCTATTTGAAGTGCTGCACCCCACGGCGGTTAACGTGGTGCTTGGGGTAGCGTCTGGGGTGATGGACAACGTGCCGGTGGAAGCGGCGGCGCTGATGTCAAACCCCGAGCTGGGCCTCAATCAATGGGCGTTGAATGCCTTGATGGTCGGCATCGGCGGTTCGCTGACGGTGGTGGGTTCCGCGGCCGGCGTGATGGCGATGTCGCTGGACAAGACCTACAGCTTCGCCGTTCACCTGAAGTTCTTACCCGCCATCCTGGTCAATTTCTTCGGCTCGCTGGGTATCTGGTACCTGCAGTTCGAATTGCTAGGGCTTTACTGACAATCGCCATGGCTGCAGTACCGAGATGGAAAGTGCCTGGCCGAACAACAGCCGTAAATGTTCGCAATACCGGGTAAACCAGCCCATAACGCCGCGACTTTGCGGGTAAAAACCAGGCCCGGTTCGCCACTTGCTCCTGCTCGCCAGCAAGATCATTGAGCGCAATGGTTCACAGCAGCGCAGCACAAGGGGACAATGGCCAGACTGTCCATGCCAGCCTGGAGTTCCCTGCCATGTCCGCCGTAAAAACGATGTTCGCCCTCACTGGCCGCAGCCATGCGCCCGCCAGCTTGAGCAATGCAACCTTGCTGATCATTGATGCGCAAGAGGAGTACCGCAGCGGCGTGTTGCAATTACCCGGACTGGATGCCGCGCTTGAGGAAATCGCCAAGCTGCTCGCCGCCGCACGCGCCCTGGGCAGCGCCATCGTGCATGTCAAACACCTCGGCATCCCCGACGGCCTACTCGACCCCCGCGGCCCTCGCGGCCTGCACCTGCCCGAAGTCGCGCCACTGCCGGGGGAAATCGTCGTCGAAAAACGCATGCCCAACGCCTTTAATGGCACGGACCTGCATGAGCGCCTGCAAGCCCTCGGCCACCTGGACCTGATCGTCTGCGGGTTTATGACGCATTCGAGTATCAGCACCACGGTACGCGCCACCAAGGACTATGGTTACCGCTGCACCTTAGTCGATGCGGCTTGCGCCACCCGTGACCTGCCGACCCTCGATGGTCAGGTCATCAGTGCTGCCGACATGCACCGCGCCGAGATGATCGCCCTGGCTGACAACTTTGCCGCCGTTGTGCCACACGCCAGCGCGTTGATCTGACAGCTGCGGGACAACTCGCACTTACCCGTGCTGGCCGACCTAGTTGAACCACGCCAGCACACACCGGTCTTATCGCCGATAGCCACTGAGGAAATTGGCATGAGTAAATCGGAATGAAATTCTCCGATGGTTTTGACGCCCGCCGCCTGCGCCCGCGCAATGCCAGTAACTGGCGTCTGCGCCTGGGGGCTGGGCTGGCGGCGCTGTTCGCCGCATTCGGCGTGCTGCTGACCCTGGCAGGCACCGCCACCCTGCTTGGCCAGCCTGCCGCACTGGGCCCGCTGAACGAGTCGCCGGCCATGGCCAGCGTGTTCGTCGTTACCGGGTTGCTGCTGCTGAGTGTCGGCGTGCTGCTCTGGCGTCGCTGTCGACGCCGCCTGCGCCGCCCCAGCGACCTGAGCATGGCACCGCACCTGATGAAAAAGCGCGACTGAGCCTGGCGGATCCACACAGCACGAAGACCGACAGGTTGGTTACACTAGCGGCCTTCGCGCAAGTGTGGGGCCTGCTGCCGTTTCGGCGCGGCCATGAACTAGACGGTAACAGGCACCAAATGCAAGACGACGATTTCTCCCTGTTCAAAGCCCAGTTGCACGGCGTTAGACCGATCAAGCATGACCGTGCAGACACCGGCAAGCCAAAACCCAACCGTGCCCAACTGGCCACCCTGCGTCAGGCCGCCACGGCGCGCGTCGACGCGATCAAGGTCGATGGCCTGTCTGATCAGTTTGTCATTGATGTCGGCGCCGAAGACCCACTCTACTGGGCAGCCAATGGCGTGCAAGAAGGCCAGATGCGCAAGCTCAAGCTGGGGCAGATCAGCTTTGAAGGCAGCCTCGACCTGCACGGCATGACCGTGGAAAAAGCCCGCGACACCCTGTGGGAATTTATCGCTGAAGCCAACAAGCTAGAGGTGCGCTGCGTGCGCATCACCCATGGCAAAGCGGTGCGCATGGACGGCCGCAAGCCGATGATCAAAAGCCACGTCAACACCTGGCTGCGTCAGCATCCGCAAGTACTCGGCTTTACCTCCTGCCTGGCCAAACACGGCGGCACCGGCGCGGTTTACGTGATGCTCAAGCGCACCATGATGGATGGCCGCGACGAATAAGCCCCTGCAACTAACGGCTGGCGCACTTGCCAGCCTTATCCCTGCGCCCTACCCTGCGCGCTCTGCAAAGACCTACGAGAGTGTCCATGTCTCTGGAACAGCAATACACCGCGATCCTCGGCCAACTCGGCGAAGACGTATCCCGCGAAGGCCTGCTCGACACCCCCAAGCGCGCCGCCAAAGCCATGCAGTACCTGTGCAAGGGCTATCAGCAGACGCTTGAAGAAGTCACCAACGGCGCACTGTTCAGCTCCGACAACAGCGAAATGGTGCTGGTGAAAAACATCGAGCTGTATTCGCTGTGCGAGCACCACATGCTGCCCTTTATCGGCAAAGCCCACGTTGCCTACATCCCCAACGGCAACGTGCTTGGCCTGTCGAAGGTCGCACGCATCGTCGATATGTACGCACGGCGCCTGCAGATTCAGGAAAACCTCAGCCGGCAGATCGCCGAAGCCATCCAGCACGTCACCGGCGCCCTCGGTGTGGCGGTGGTTATCGAGGCACAGCACATGTGCATGATGATGCGCGGCGTGGAAAAGCAGAACTCCTCCATGGTCACCTCGGTGATGCTCGGCGAGTTCCGCGAAAACGCCGCAACCCGCAGCGAATTCCTTAGTTTGGTTAATAACTAAGCAAACCGTGCCACACAAAAAACCGGCTTAACGCCGGTTTTTTTGTGCCTGAAACACGCATGACAGGCGGGCTGATCGGCTAAAACGGCTCCTCACTGCATCCACCCGGGCGACCCAGACATGGCGATCACCCAGCAGCGCAACACGTACTAAGGCGCGCTTATGCCAGTGCCATCTCAGCCACTCCATGCGCCTGCCGCAAGGCGCGATATTGAGCGCTCTGTACATACTCAGCTTCCCAGCGCACTACATCGGCCGCGGGCATAGGCTTGGCCATCAAGTAACCCTGGGCAAGGTCACAGCCCATTTTCCTCAGTGCAAAAAAGTGCTCTTGCGTCTCAACACCTTCCGCCACAACAACCTTATTGAATGCTTTGGCCAGCCCGACAATAGCCGAGGTAATCGAAAAGTCTTCGGCATCCACCAACATATCCCAGACAAAAGACTGATCAATTTTAAGCGTCTGTGTGGGCAACTGCTTTAAGTAGTTCAGTGAGGAGTAGCCAGTGCCAAAATCATCAATCGAGAATGTCACACCCAGGCCCTGGCAGCCCACAATACATTTATTCACATACTCGATATTATCCAGCGCAACCGACTCAACGATTTCAATATCCAGCAGCCCAGGGTTAACGTGCCCCGCATTCTTCAGCACTAACGCTAGCCGCTCAATAAAACTTTTTTCTTGGAAGTGCCTGGCAGCGATATTCACGCTGATCGACCAGTTACGCCCCGTGGCGCACCACTCACTGATTTGCGCGACCGCTTGCTCAATGGCCCACTCACCAATGTCGCAAATTATTTTGTCGTTTTCGATTTGCGGTAAAAAATCCAACGGCGACACCAACCCTCTTTCGGGATCATGCCAACGCAATAACGCCTCAAAACCCACAACACTGCAGTCATTCAGGCAAATCTTAGGCTGATAAAACAGTGACAGCTCACCAAGCCTAAGTGCTTCTTTAACCCTATTTATTATCTTAAAGCCACTCTTGACCTTACTATCATGAATGACATCAAAAATATGGTATGACATCGGCCCTTTCTGCTTCGCCACATACATCGCCTGATCAGCATGACGCAGCAGGGTGTCAACACTTCGATTATCTTTAGGATAAACCGTGAGACCGATACAGGCAGACACCCTAAATTCAATACCCTGTATTATGCAGGGCGCATGAATAGCGGCCATGATTCGTATAACGGTCGAACCAATTTCTGAATAATCCTGCAGGTCTTTAAGCACTAAAACAAATTCATCGCCACCGGTGCGCGCCACTATATCAGTGGGGCGTAGGGCATTTTTTATACGGGCCGAGACAATAACTAAAAGCTTGTCGCCAACCGCATGACCATAGCCGTCATTGACCTCCTTAAAACTATCAAGGTCAATCATGCCTACAACAACCGACTTACCAGACGAGCGTTGCTCTGCACATGTTTCTTTAGCTTTTTGCGCCAACAGGGCACGATTCAGCAGCCCTGTGAGTACGTCATGATCAGCGCGCCACTCTAAATCGCGTAACAGTTCCTTTTTTTCACTGACATCAAATCGAATTGAGATATACCGTTCAATTCTGCCACTCTGGGGATCGACCATCGGCATGATGGCACTGTGCACCCAATACAGGCTGCCATCCTTGGCGCGATTGCAGATATCACCTTTCCAGGTTGAGCCTGAAGAAATAGTGCGCCACATCTCCTCAAAAAAAACCGGGCCGTGAGTGCCAGAATTAAGCACTCGGTGATTTCGACCCATCAACTCGTCTTTGTTGTAGCCCGATATCGTACAGAACATATCATTGACATAGATGATTGTTCCGTTCGCGTCAGTTTCAGAAAATATAGCCGCGCGATCAACCGCCATCCGATAGGTATCTATCACGAAAAACTCCAAGCAAAGATTAATCTATCGATTAAAACGATCAACTAATGCACGCAGCCCACGAGATGACTGCTCCAACTCGCTGCCATAACCCACAGCAGACGTGGCATTACCCGCGGTTCGCTCGACGGTCACCGCGACGTTATTAATTTGCTTGGATATATCCTCAGCAACATGCGCTTGCTCTTCCGAAGCAGCGGCCATCTGCTGGCTCATCCCGCTGATCTTGTCTACGGCCTCGCGAATGCCCTGCAAGGCGCGCTGCGCTTCGATCACTTTTTGCACGCCGTGATCGGCCTCGTTAATACCCAGCTTGGCAATGGCTACAGCGTCATCAGCACCCAGTTTCAACGCCTGAATAACATGATGAATTTTCTGAGTAGACTCACGCGTCTTGCTCGCAAGGGCACGCACTTCGTCCGCAACAACAGCAAAGCCGCGGCCTTGCTCACCAGCCCTTGCTGCTTCAATTGCAGCATTCAATGCCAGAAGATTGGTTTGGTCGGCAATCGTCTGGATAACTCCGGCAGCACTCATGATTTGCTGCGTTTCATTTGCCAGGTGATCAATAGCAGAGCTGATATTGGAGACTGTGGTAGCCAGTGACTGAATAGCAGTGCGCAATGTTTCTGCTACAGCATCACCCTCGGCAGCCAGTTCATTAGCTTTTTGTGCCTCAGTTGCAGTTTGCTGCACATGGCCTGCCACTTCGGAAATAGACGCTGCCATTTCCGTCATGGCGGCGGCGGTCATGTCTATCTCCGCGCGCTGCTCTAACAATGATGACTCTGTCTGACTGGATAGCGATGACGAGTGTTTGGCGGAGTCGGCGACCAACACTGTCAAGTCACTCAGCCGGGTTAAGGCTGTTTTAAGTCGAGCATCTTCACTGATCAGGACCATTTCCATTTGCGCCGAAGCGCCTGACGCATCGCTGTAGGCAGCCGCACTAACAGGATCAAAAAATGCGTCGGGTGCACTGCGCAGTATTTTCGCCAGGTGCTTATCTAACCGTGTATATGCCCACCAGCCGAATAGCGCAAATATTATGGCAGTCGCTACTTGAGCATAAAAACTGGAAAGATAACCAATTGAGCAAACCGCACCGATGATCGCTGCCACCGGCAGCGCAAAAACCTCAAAAATATTTGCTGCAGAATTAAATACTGGGTTGGCTTTCTTGCCTGCAAAAATTCTTTTATAAACACCTTGAGCACGCTCAACTTGTTCACGCGTTGGTTTTACTCTGACCGACTCATAGCCAACCACTTTACCGCTTTCAATAATCGGGGTCACATAGGCGCTCACCCAATAGTAATCGCCATTCTTGCAGCGATTTTTAACAATCCCCATCCAGCTTTTGCCGGCTTTTAAATAGCTCCACATCACAGCAAACACTGCCGTCGGCATATCAGGATGACGCACTAGACTGTGCGGACTGCCCAGCAGTTCAGCTTCTGAATAACCACTGATTTTTATGAATTCTTTATTGCAGTAGGTTATTTTCCCGGAAATATCAGTCGCTGATATCAAACGCTGGTCGCCTGAAAACGTTTGCTCGATATTTGTGATATTTCTATTACTGCGCATAAATCATTTCCTGGGACGGCACTTGGCCGCGACACATACCGATCAAAACCGTGAACACACAGCTATTTTTTAACCACAGCGCATCAGATCAATGCACAGATTTGTAACCCCTAATCTTTCCGAACAATTGCCAGTGCACCCGTAATGAATACTCGTATAGTGGAATTCGTCCTTGGATTAGATCGATATACCGCCATGGTTTATTAACCACAGGCACACACCTGTTGGCGCTGATGGAAAATTGACCCACCCTGCCGATTGAAATTTGACCCAGGGCGGATTGCTGATTTTGTTACCAGCAACTGTGGATAAGTCTACCAGCGCAGCTGCTGTTGCCCCCACTCCTTCGCTAGCCCAGTTCAGTTGTTTAAGACCTGCCACACGCAGCCATGTAGCAGGCCGTCGTCGCCATGAAATCAGAACGGCTCATCGTCCTCCGGTTCTTGGCCGCCCTTACGCTTTCGCTCCCGTGATTTGATCTTGGCCTGGGCCGCCAAGCTACTGTGTTGCAGGCGATAGGACTCGTTACCGGTTTCGACGATGTG
>NZ_JAYEET010000016.1:0-1298 GCF_034653255.1 Pseudomonas spirodelae
GCACTCGCAGCATCGCCATCAGCGGATAGGCCGGACGACCACCATCACCCTTGGGGTAATGGGGTTCGATCAAGGCAATCAACCCCTTCCACGGAACCACCCGATCCATTTCGATCAGGAATAATTCTTTGCGGGTCTGCTTGCGCTTGCTGGCGTACTCGGCGTCGGCGAAGGTCATCTGCTTCATCGGAAAACTCAGCGGGTGGAATCCGGGTATTTTGCCAAAATCAGGAAGTCTTCTTCAGAATTTCCCTAGCGCTCTAGCCAAGCATGTACATCAATTAATAAAGACCTCTGTTGAGATCGAGCATTTAAGGCTTGTATGCCCCGCAGCCTACGCATTGGCAGGGACAACAGGAATTAACCTCACAAAATTCAACCTTCCTTTTAAACAGATGATTGTGCTTCATGCTCTTGTCAGCAACTCACCTCGCGTTGTGAGCAAAGCATGTTTCGTAGACGTTCTATATTCACACAAGAGCCCGCCAATAAATCCTTATAATGCGGTAGAGTCCTTAGTTTTTCATTTACGTAAAAGACTACGCACCGAAGAATCAAATGTGAGTATAAAATCTGTTCGAGGCGTTGGGTATAGAGCTTCCATTAACCAAATACAGAATTCGATAAAAAATGTTAATTTTCTGAAGCTCTAAAAATCCAGCCTCTACGAAATATCGGGATTGAAAGCCGCGTCTTTACCGGATTTACTTTATCAAATTAAACGTTTAAAACATCCTAGTACACCTATCACCGACTATGGGTGCCGGACTTGGTGATGAAGGTATTTCTTCGAATTTAACGATGACTTGTTCGTTACTTAATACGCTAAGGGCAGGAAGTGCTTAGACGGTTCTTCTGACCGGGATGCCCTTCTCAATGAGGTGAAGGCTGTCAAACTGCCCATGATCGTTATGAACGATGACGACCCTAAGGATGGTCTGAAGTAGTCATGTATTTCTGGCTAACTTCAGCCTCCGCCGATTTTGAAAGCGGCAAATCGATCAAAAGCGATCAGATCACCCGCTTATTTCTGTGTTTTTAGCCGCCGCAAGCACCTCGCGGCAGCCATTCCCCGCATTACAGGCGCACCTCTCCCGCATTCGTCAGTAAATGTCTGCGCGCCATCCACAGATTCGACAGCGCGAACAGTGTCACCAGTTGCGCCGTGTTCTTCGCCAGGCCACGGAACCGCGTCTTCACATAACCGAACTGGCGCTTGATCACTCTGAATGGGTGTTCGACCTTGGCCCGAACCTGCGCCTTGGCCTTCTCGATTTTGCGCTTGGCTTTGTATAGAG
>NZ_JAYEET010000017.1:0-36984 GCF_034653255.1 Pseudomonas spirodelae
TCTGACCCACTTGCGAATCGTGTTGCGCGCCAACCCGGTGCGCTTGGCTATCTCATGCAGCGACAGCTTGTCGCGGAAATACATCCGGCGAATTTTGCCCATCATTTCCATACTGATCACCCTGTGTTCTCCTGCTCAAAAATTGAGCAGAAGCAGTTGAACACCTGGGTCAGTTTTCAGTCGGCAGAACAGCCTCTACTGGGTCAGTTTTCGGTCAGCGGCAACAACCAGCTCGCCAACCCGGGTACCCGCGAGCAGCACCTCGACCGAGGCCACGTTCTTCATTTACGCCCCCGGACTCGTCCGCTCTGCTTGAGCTCATCCAGCGAGACGGGCTGCGCCTGCGTAAACAACCCAGACAGCTGCTGCGCCACGCCCAGGGACGAGGCCAGCAGCACCATCGCGTCCAGGGTGATTTGCCCAGTCGTTTCAAAACGCTTGATGGTCGATTCTGAAACCCCGGCCCGTTCGGCCAACGTCTTGCGCGAGAGGTTCTGCGCCAAACGCAGCACGCGAGCATTCTCGCCGACCTGCTGGGCCAGTTCGCTTGGAGAGAAAAGCGTATGGGTGAGTGCCATCAAAAACGCCTTACCGGCCACATATCTATATAAAGATAATAGACCAAATTTAGACCATTAAATTCAAAAAATAATAATAAAGGGTCATTTATGAGCTTTAGCAATCATCAGGATCATCTGGCGTGACCGCCTCCATTCGACGCCCGTAGAACGCCACCCAATCTTCATCGCCGAACTCCCGGCACAACAGCCCTTTCAGAAAGCCGTGCCACTCGCCAAGAGCCACGGCCTTCTCATCGAAATAGGCATAGCGGTCGTAGATGGCATCCACCGACAGATCGGTGTGGTTGAGGATACGGCTGCGCACATCCTTGCCCAGCCCCTGCCGGGACATGTGCGTGGTCGCACTGCGGCGCAAGTCATGCACGGTCGGACGCGGGTAATCCTCCGCGATACGCAGCAAACTCTCCTCTTCTACACGGTCTTTGTCTTTCACATAATCGTCGTAGAAACGGCGCATCGCGCGGTTGAGCGAGGGCTGTGTCTGCGGCTTGGCGGGCCAGCGCCCTGGAAACACATACTGCCCCGGACTAGGCAACACTTTGCTGTCAGCCCAACGCGCGGGATCTGCCGCCACCACTTTCTGCACCTGCCGCTCACGCAGGTATTTCAAAATGCTCAGCACATCCTCCGACAGCGGGATGGCGACGGGATTGTTATTTTTCTCGAACGTACCCGAGCGATCCCAGATAGCGTCCTCAAGGTCGATGTCGATCCAGCGCATCTGGACGATCCGACCTGAACGCTGCGCGAGCATCAGACTGAGCATCAAGGCGAAACGGGTGTTCTGAGTAACGGTAGGCTCAGTTAAGCGGTGCAGAAACCACACCAGCTCGTGCCGATTGAGGCTGCGCTCGCGCGCTTTCTCCTTGGCCACGCTCTTCATTTTGACCAGCGGTGTTGCGTTAAGGATTTCGCGCTCGACGCAGAAATTGAACATCGTGCGCACCACGGCCAACATACGATTGGCCTGCACCGGAGCCGTTTTGGCCTTGTCATCGAGCAGCGCGACCACTTGCTTGCGCGTGACATCTTGAATTTTCGTGCGCCCCAGATGCGTCACGAACTCGCGCTTCAACATGCGCTCATCCTCACGCCAGGACTTCTTGTTTTTCCGTGCCCAGCCCAGATAGCTTTCAACGGCCTCCTCAAGGGTCGAACTGGTGCGGTACTCGGTCAGTTCTACAATCTTCTTCTGCCCGGGATCGACACCCTGCTTGAGCAACTCGATGGCTCTGGCTGCTTGGGCACGCGCCTCCGACAGTGACAGATCGGGGTATTTGCCGAGGGTTAGGCGGCGCGCCTCGCTATGAAAGCTGTAGAGCAAGATGAAACTTATGCATGTCTTGTTGACACGCACCCCGAACGTACCGTGCCCCGGCATGGGTGGATCGAGGATATCAATACGCCCCTTCTTCGGGTCATATTTGAGCCGTTTCAGGGTGTGCTCGTTCATCGCGGTGCGCATCGTCATAGCGAAATCCTGACCGTTTCTGGGGTAGGTTTGGGGTAGGATTATAGCGCCCGGGGTAGGACTGGGGTAGGGATTTGACCAAATAGTGATCAGCACCTATATTCAGCGCTGCAGCCCACTAAAACCGTTAAAAACCTTGTTATTCAGTTACTTATAAAGCGTCAATTCTGTCAATTTACGTTATACGACCTGTGGATAACAGGCCTTTGACAGTGACTTGTAATCAGTAGGTCCCGGGTTCGACTCCTGGTGCCGGCACCATATAAAGAAAGCCTCGCAGCGATGCGGGGCTTTTTTATGCGTATTGGAAAGACTGATGGCTTGCCCGCACGAACTCAGCTTGTAACACTGCCTGACAAAACTTACCGACCGCCTCTTTAAAAAGGTATAGGCCCGTGCACATTCTTATTACCGGCGGCGCCGGCTTTATTGGCTCAGCACTGATTCGTCATCTACTAAATGACACCGAGCACCAAGTGCTCAACCTCGACAAATTGACCTACGCCGGCAATCTCGAGTCGCTGGCAAGCGTTGCAGCCCACCCACGCTATAAATTTCTGCAGGCAGACATCGCCGATACTGCCGCCGTCAGCCAGGCACTGGCAGAGTTTCAGCCGGATGCGATCATGCACCTGGCGGCTGAATCGCATGTCGATCGCTCCATCGATGGCCCGGCAGCCTTTATTCAGACCAATATCGTTGGCACCTACGCGCTGCTGGAGGCCACACGCAGCTACTGGTCGCAGCTGGAGCCGGCGCGCAAGGCAGCGTTTCGCTTTCACCATATATCCACCGACGAGGTGTATGGCGATCTGCATGGCGTGGACGATTTGTTCACCGAAAACACCGCCTATGCACCCAGCTCACCCTACTCTGCAAGCAAGGCGGCCTCCGATCATCTGGTGCGCGCCTGGCAACGGACTTATGGGCTGCCCGTACTGATCACCAACTGCTCGAACAATTACGGCCCTTATCACTTCCCTGAGAAACTGATTCCGCTGGTCATCCTTAATGCCCTGGATGGCAAGCCACTGCCGGTGTATGGCAACGGCCAGCAGGTACGTGATTGGCTGTACGTGGAAGACCATGCCCGTGCGCTGTTCAAGGTCGTCACCGAGGGCCAAGTCGGCGAAACCTACAACATCGGCGGGCATAATGAGCAGACCAACCTGCATGTAGTGGAAAGCATCTGCGCACTGCTGGATGAACTGACTCCACGCCAGAACGGCTCTTACAAAGAACAGATCAGCTTCGTGACAGATCGCCCTGGTCACGATCTGCGCTATGCCATTGATGCCAGCAAGATTGAGCGCGAACTAGGCTGGACGCCGCAAGAAACCTTCACCAGTGGCCTACGCAAAACCGTGATCTGGTATCTGGACAATCTTGCTTGGTGCCGCCGCGTACAGGACGGTAGCTACCAACGCGAACGCCTCGGCGCACTTTAAGGAGCAGCACAATGAAAGGCATCATTCTCGCCGGCGGCTCCGGCAGCCGCCTGCACCCCATCACCCTGGGCGTGTCCAAACAGCTGCTGCCGATCTATGACAAGCCGATGATCTACTACCCGATCTCGGTGCTGATGCTCGCCGGCGTGCGCGAGATCCTGATCATTTCCACCCCGCAGGATCTGCCAAACTTTCGCAAGATGCTCGGTGATGGCAGCCAGTTTGGTGTGCGTTTCGAGCACATCGAGCAACCCTCGCCTGACGGCCTGGCTCAAGCGTTTCTGTTGGGCGAAGAATTTATTGGTACGGACTCGGTCTGCCTGATCCTCGGCGACAATATTTTCCATGGCCAGCACTTCACCGAGAAACTCCTGCGCGCGGCCGCCGAACCCAGCGGTGCCACTGTATTCGGCTACTGGGTTAATGACCCACAACGGTTTGGCGTGGTCGAGTTCGACGCTCAGGGTAAGGCCATCTCGATCGAGGAAAAGCCCACAGAACCGAAGTCCAGCTACGCGGTGACCGGTCTGTACTTCTACGATAACGATGTAATCGAGATCGCCAAGGCGGTTAAACCGTCACCACGCGGCGAGCTGGAAATTACCGACGTCAACAACGCTTACCTGCAACGCGGCGACCTGCGCGTTGAGCGTTTCGGCCGCGGCTTTGCCTGGCTCGATACCGGCACCCATGACAGCCTGCTGGAAGCCTCGCAGTACGTGCAGACCATCGAGCACCGCCAAGGCCTGAAAGTCGCCTGCCTGGAAGAAATCGCCTACCAACAAGGCTGGATTGATCGCCAGCAATTACTGGTACAGGCCAACGCCTTCGGCAAAACCGGCTACGGCCAGTACCTGTTCAAACTGGCCGAGGAGTGACCATGCAGGCTATCGCCACTGGCATCCCCGAGGTACTCATCCTAGAACCCAAGGTGTTCGGCGACCAACGCGGCTTCTTCTTTGAGAGTTTCAATGCCCGTCGTTTCGCCGAAACCACTGGCCTGCAACGCGAGTTCGTCCAAGACAACCATTCGCGCTCGCAACGCGGCGTATTGCGTGGCCTGCATTACCAAGTGCAGCAGGCGCAGGGCAAATTGGTCAGGGTCACGGCAGGCGAAGTGTATGACGTGGCTGTGGATCTGCGCCGCAGCTCAGCTACTTTCGGTCGCTGGGTTGGCGTGCATTTGTCCGCCGAAAACAACCGCCAAATGTGGGTGCCGGAAGGCTTTGCCCATGGCTTTGTGGTACTCAGCGAATTCGCCGAGTTTCTCTACAAAACCACCGACTACTACGCCCCCGAACACGAGCGCTGCATCCGCTGGGATGACCCAACGCTGGCCATCGAATGGCCACTCGAAGACGCGCCACAGCTATCTGCCAAGGATCAAGCTGGCGTCAACTTTGCCGATGCGCAGGTGTTCCCATGAAGATTCTCCTACTCGGCCAGCATGGCCAGGTTAGCCAGGAGCTGCAGCACACTCTAAAAGAGGCAGGCGAGCTGACCGTGCTGGGCCGCGATCAGCTGGACCTCGCTCATGCCGAGCTGATTCGTCAATCAGTTCTAAGCCACCGCCCTGCGCTGATTCTCAACGCGGCCGCGCATACCGCCGTGGATCAGGCCGAGCGCGAGCCGGAACTGGCCTTTGCGATCAATGCCACAGCACCCGGCATTCTGGCTGAAGTAGCGGCGGAGCTGGACGTACCACTGATTCATTACTCCACCGATTATGTCTTCGATGGCAACCAAGTCGAGCCCTACCGCGAAAGTGACACCCCCAACCCCCTGAGCGTTTACGGGCGCAGCAAGCTGGCCGGAGAGCAGGCGATTCAGGCGGTTGGCGGCATGCACCTGATTCTACGCACCAGCTGGGTTTACTCGCAGCACGGCCGCAACTTTCTGCTAACCATGCAACGCCTGCTGCAGGAACGCGAAACGCTTAACGTGGTGGCCGATCAAATCGGCGCACCGACCTGGGCCGGCAGCATTGCCCAGACTACAGCGCAACTAATTGAACATTGGCGCAACGGCCAAGCTGGTCCCTGGGGCGTTTACCACCTGACCGCGCTGGGTGAAACAAGCTGGTTTGGTTTCGCCCAGGCGATTGCCGAACACCTGCAAAGCCAAGGCAAACCCGTGGCGACGCTGCACCCCATCCCCAGCAGCGCCTACCCTACACCGGCACAGCGCCCACTCAACTCGCGCCTGAATTGCCGCCAACTTCAACAGGACTGGCAACTACAGCTGCCAACCTGGCAGAGCGCATTGGACGAGTGCCTGGCGGCTCCCTAGCGCGCTGTGCGGCAGGCCTGTTCAATGAGGCCTGCACGCTGAATGATCGCGCTGAGTCGCTACCATGTGAGCGGGCTTGCTCGTTTATTGCATAAGCGCCACTCTCATCCGACTCCACCGTCCGAGTAAGCGCATGTCAGCTCCGTCACCCCACCCTCGCCGCCCACGCTGGAGAAGCCTGGCCATTTTAGTTCTGCTGTTGGCTCCCCTACTGTGGCCACTGCAACAGTTGACGGAGCGTTACTACAGCGGGGTGTTGGTCGAACAGAACCGGCAAACCCTCGATCTGTATGTGGCGAACCTGCTGGGTACCCTGCGGCGCTACGAAGTTTTGCCGCCCATTCTGGCGGACTTGCCGGCCTTGCGCAGCGCCCTGCAGAACCCTGAACAAGCCCAACTGCGCACAGCGGCCAATCACCTGCTCAACCAGATCCGCCAGCAGACCGGGGCTGATGTGATCTATCTGATGGCGGCCAACGGCACCACGCTGGCGGCATCAAACTGGCAGCAGGAAGACTCCTTCGTAGCGCGCAATTTCTCCTACCGCCCCTACTTCCTCGAAGCCATGCAGGGCCGGCCTGGACGCTTCTTCGGCCTGGGTACGACCTCCGGCAAGCGCGGCTACTTCTTCGCCGCCGCGATTCGCGACGGTGCGAAAACGCTCGGGGTGATGGTGGTCAAAGTCGACCTTGATCACACCGAAACACTCTGGGGCAAACGCCCGGAGCAACTGCTGGTAACCGATAGTTATGGCGTGGTGATTCTCACCTCACAGGCCGACTGGCGCTTTCACGCGACCCGCGAGCTGGATAACGCTGAGCGCGCGGCGATTGCCGATACCCAGCCCTATCGCATCCAGTCACCGCCGCCACTGCAACTCAACCGCGATGCCTGGCTGAGTCAGGGGCAAATCCTCGATGAGATCGGCTGGACCGTAAGTATCCTGACGCCACGCTCGCAACTCGATCAACCCGTGCGCACCACCATGGCGGTCGGCGGCAGCACCCTGTTAGCGCTGGTTCTGCTAATCGGTCTGCTGATGCAGCGCCGCCGCCACTACCTGGAGCGCATCGCCCTCGACAGCCAGGCCCGCCAGCAGCTTGAGCAGCGCGTGTTAGAGCGCACCCAGGACCTGGAACGGCTCAACAGCCGGCTGAAAGAGGAAGTCCTGGAGCGTGAACAGGCGCAGCAGGAGCTGGTGCAGGCCCAGGATGAACTGGTGCAGGCCAGCAAACTCACAGCCCTGGGCACCATGAGTGCGAGCATCAGCCACGAACTCAATCAGCCGCTGGCCGCGATCCGCAGCTACGCCGACAACGCCTGCGTGCTGCTCGACCACCAACGCGGCGACGAAGCCCGCGCCAACCTCAAGCTGATCAGCCAGCTCACCGAACGCATGGCATCGATTATTGCGCACCTGCGCGCCTTCGCCCGACGTGATCGCCACGCCCCGGAAAGCGTGGCCCTGCAGCCAGCCATCGACGATGCCCTGGCGCTCCTGGCCAAGCGCCGCCAGGCCATGCACGTTGAGCTGATTCGCGACCTGCCAGACGCGACCCTGTGGGTGCAGGCCGGGGAAACCCGCCTGCGCCAGGTACTCGGCAACCTGCTGGCCAACGCCCTCGATGCCTTGAGCGAAGTGCCGCAGCCACGCCGTCTTTGGTTAAGTGCCGAACTCACCGCCGAGGGCGTCGACCTGCACCTGCGTGACAATGGCCCCGGTTTCAGCCAGGAAGCGCTGCAGCGCGCCCGCGAGCCATTCTTCACCACCAAAACCAGCGCCCAGGGCCTCGGGCTGGGCCTGGCCATTTGCGATACCCTGATGCGCGCCCTGGGCGGCGAACTGCTTTTTGCCAACCATCCTGATGGCGGCGCCCAGCTAACCCTGCGGTTGCGCGCCGCAGCACAGGGCATCAAAACTCAGTCGCCAGAGGATTTTGTTGTATGAGCATGATCGACTCCCGCACCCAGGTGCTGCTGATCGACGATGACCCGCACCTGCGTCAGGCGCTGAGCCAAACCCTCGACCTGGCCGGCATCAAGGTCAGCAGCCTGGCCGACGCCCACGGCGTGGCGGCGCGCATCGAGCGCGACTGGCCCGGCGTGGTGGTCAGTGATATCCGCATGCCCGGCATCGACGGCCTAGAGCTGCTGCAACAGCTGCAAGAGCAGGACCCGGAACTACCGGTACTGCTGATCACCGGACACGGTGACGTGCCGCTGGCGGTGCAGGCCATGCGCGCCGGCGCCTATGACTTTCTGGAAAAACCCTTCGCCAGCGACAACCTGCTCGACAGCGTACGCCGCGCCCTGGGTCTGCGCCGCCTGGTGCTGGATAACCGCAGCTTGCGCATGGCCCTGGCTGATCGCCACACCCTGTCGGCACGTTTAATCGGCCAGTCGCCAGCCATGCTGCGCCTGCGCGAGCAAATCGGCGCGCTGGCCGGGATCAACAGCGATGTGCTGATCCTCGGCGAAACCGGCGCCGGCAAGGAAGTGGTGGCGCGCGCCCTGCACGATTTGTCGAGCCGCCGCGCCGGGCCGTTTGTGGCCATTAACGCCGGCGCGCTGGCTGAATCGGTAGTGGAAAGCGAGCTGTTCGGCCACGAACAAGGCGCCTTTACCGGGGCGCAAAAACGCCGTATCGGCAAGTTCGAATTCGCCAATGGCGGCACCCTGTTCCTCGATGAAATCGAAAGCATGAGCCTGGAGGTCCAGGTCAAATTGCTGCGCTTGCTGCAAGAGCGGGTGGTCGAGCGCCTTGGCGGAAACCAGCTGATTCCGCTGGACATCCGCGTGATCGCGGCGACCAAGGAAGACCTGCGCCAGACCGCCGACCAGGGCCGTTTCCGCGCCGACCTGTATTACCGCCTGAACGTTGCGCCGCTGCGTATACCGGCCCTGCGCGAGCGCGGCGAAGACGCTCTGCTGCTGTTCCATCACTTTGCCGAAGCTGCCAGCAACCGCCATGGCCTGGCCGAACGCAGCCTGCAACCTGGCCAACGCGCGGCGCTGCTGCGCCATCCCTGGCCGGGTAATGTGCGTGAATTACAAAACGCCGCCGAACGCTTCGCCCTTGGCCTGGAACTGGACCTCGACCTGCAGCCCCAGGCCGCTCCAGCCAGCAATGACGAGAACAGCAACGGCCTAAATGCCCAGGTGGAAGCCTTTGAGCGCAGCCTGATCAGTGCCGAACTGAGCCGCTCGCACAACTCACTGCGCAGCCTGGCCGAAGCCCTGGGCGTACCGCGCAAAACCCTGCATGACAAACTGCGCAAACATGGCCTGAGTTTCGCCGACGCTGGCGGAAGCTCGCCAGATAGCCCTGAGTAACCGGCGGATTTCCGCCAAAACTCACAAAGCCGTGCGCACAAAACACCCCAACCATGCACTGCAGCAACCCGCCAACCGCCGCCAACGCCGCGCTCCAGCAGGTAATAAGGCCCAACCCAAGAGCCTGGCATGGCGGTTGCTCTACCCTCTTGCAGGCGATGTATAAACGCAAAAATCTAGGCCATTGCTGCCCAGCGTCCGTCACTTTCTGACAGGCCGCCTAGACTTGAGCATGTTCGCCCAACTTGCAGCGCTGCGGCGCATTACGCGATACAAAAACAAGAGGAAAGACTTCATGTTCAAACTGACTGCCAAGGCGCTGGCTTGCGCCCTGTCGCTGAGCATCGCCGGTATGGCACAAGCGGCCGACCCGATTGTGATCAAGTTCTCCCACGTGGTTGCCGACCATACCCCTAAAGGCCAGGGTGCCGCGCTGTTCAAGAAGCTCGCTGAAGAGCGCTTGGGCGACAAGGTCAAGGTCGAGGTGTACCCGAACTCCTCACTGTTCGGTGACGGCAAGGAAATGGAAGCGCTGTTGCTCGGTGACGTACAGCTGATCGCCCCATCGCTGGCCAAGTTCGAGCAGTACACCAAGCAAATCCAGGTATTTGACCTGCCGTTCCTGTTCCAAGACATGGCCGCAGTCGACCGCTTCCAGCTGAGCCCGGAAGGTCAGGCGCTGCTGAAATCCATGGAAGACAAGAACATCACCGGCCTGGCCTACTGGCACAACGGCCTCAAGCAGCTGTCCGCCAACAAGCCACTGCGCGAGCCGAAAGATGCCCGCGGTCAGAAATTCCGCGTACAGGCGTCCGCCGTACTGGAAGAGCAGTTCAAGGCAGTTAAAGCCAACCCACGTAAAATGAGCTTCGCCGAGGTTTACCAAGGCCTGCAGACTGGCGTGGTTAACGGCGCCGAAAACCCTTACTCGAACATCTACAGCCAGAAAATGCATGAAGTGCAGAAGTTCATCACCGAATCCAACCACGGTGTTCTGGACTACATGCTGATCACCAACACCAAGTTCTGGAACGGCCTGCCTGCTGATGTACGCAGCGAGCTGGACAAGATCATCGTGGAAGTGACCGCCGAAGTGAACAAACAGGCTGGCGCCCTCAACGACGGTGACAAGCAGCGCATCCTCGACGCGAAAACCACCGAGATCATCACTCTGACCCCTGAGCAGCGTGCTGAGTGGCGCGATGCCATGAAGCCGGTGTGGAGCAAGTTTGAAGCTGAAATCGGTGCAGACCTGATCAAGGCGGCCGACGCAGCCAACCAGTAAGGCGGTACAGGCTGCAGCCTGAACCCAACCACAGCGCAGCCCTGGGGCTGCGCCATTGGCTAAATACCCAGGCGGCTTTCTGCTCGCCTGGGTATACCGCCCTCTAAACCACTGGAGACTTTATTGATGAACGCCTTGCGGCGCGTCTGGGAGCACTTCGAGGAAGGCTTTATTGCTTTTCTGCTGGCTGCCATGACGCTGGTGACTTTCGTCTACGTGATTCTCAACAACCTCTACACACTGTTCTACAACCTGGCGGACCGCTGGGAAGGTAGCAGCGAGTTGTTCTTCGCCATTGGCGACAGCATTCTTGGCATGGCCCAGTCGATGACCTGGAGCATTGCCCTGACCAAAGCATTATTTGCCTGGCTGATCTTCTTCGGCCTGGCCTACGGCGTACGCACCGCCGGGCATATCGGCGTTGATGCGCTGGTCAAACTGGCGAGCAAACCAGTGCAGCGGGTGATCGGCCTAATCGCTTGCGTGGCCTGCCTGGGCTATGCCGGGCTGATTTCTGTCGCCAGTTTCGACTGGGTCAAAACCCTGTTTATCGCTGGTATCGGTGCCGAGGACCTCGGTCACTACGGCATCATGCAGTGGCATATCACGGCGATCGTGCCGTTCGGTTACGCCATGGTATTTATCCGTTTTCTGGAAATTTTCGTGCGCATCCTGCGCAATCAACAGACCGGCCTGGGCCTGGCTGATGAAGCCGCTGACGCGCTGAAAATCAATGAACACGGGGAGCATAAGCAATGACCATTCTGTTCCTCTTTCTCCTGCTGTTTTTGCTGATGTTTATCGGCGTGCCGATTGCCGCCTCCCTGGGCCTGGCCGGCTCAGTGACCATCATGCTGTTCAGCCCGGACTCGGTGCGTTCGCTGGCGATCAAACTGTTTGAGACGTCCGAGCACTACACCCTGCTGGCGATTCCGTTCTTCCTGCTGTCCGGTGCGTTTATGACTACCGGCGGCGTGGCGCAGCGCTTGATCGATTTTGCCAACGCCTGCGTCGGGCATATCCGTGGCGGCCTGGCGATTTCTGCGGTGATGGCCTGCATGCTGTTCGCCGCGCTGTCCGGCTCAAGCCCGGCCACGGTCGCAGCGGTAGGCTCGATTGCCATCGCCGGCATGGTGCGCTCGGGTTATCCGCAAGCCTTCGGCGCGGGCATTGTGTGCAACGCCGGTACCCTGGGCATCCTGATTCCGCCGTCGATCGTCATGGTGGTATACGCCGCCGCGACCGAGCAGTCGGTGGGCAAGCTGTTTATGGCCGGTGTCGTACCGGGCCTGCTGCTGGGCGTGGCCTTGATGGTGGCGATCTATATCGTCGCGCGGAAGATGAACCTGCCCGCCATGCCACGCGCCAGCCTGCGCCAGTTGCTGACCACTGCACGCAAGGCGATCTGGGGCCTGCTGTTGATGGTGATCATCCTTGGCGGCATCTACTCCGGCATGTTCACCCCAACCGAAGCAGCCGCTGTGGCGGCGGTTTACGCGGGCTTCGTGGCACTGTTTGTATACAAGGACCTGAGTTTCCGCGAGTGCCCTAAGGTGCTATTGGACTCCGGCAAGTTGACCATCATGCTGATGTTCATCATTGCCAACGCCATGCTCTTCGCCCACGTCCTCACCACTGAGCAAATCCCTCAGACCATCACCGCCTGGGTGATCGAGATGGGCTTGCAGCCGTGGCAATTCCTGCTGGTGGTGAACATCGTGCTGCTGGTGGCGGGGGCTTTTATGGAGCCGTCGGCGATCATCCTGATTCTGGCGCCGATCCTGTTCCCGATTGCCGTGCAACTGGGCATCGACCCGATCCACCTGGGCATAATCATGGTGGTGAACATGGAGATCGGCCTGATCACCCCACCAGTGGGGCTCAATCTGTTCGTCACCTCGGCGGTGACTGGCATGCCGCTAACGTCGGTGATCAAGGCCGCGTGGCCGTGGTTGATGCTGCTGCTCGGCTTCCTGATGGTCATCACTTACGTGCCTGCCGTCTCCATGGCGCTGCCGAACTGGCTGGGCATGAGCTGACAGCGACTCCGTGTGTACTTCCCTACACACTTTTTCAGCCCGGCCTTAGCGCCGGGCTTTTTTGTGGTGCGCGTTCGTAGGATGGGTTAGCCGCATACCGCCATTGCCAGGCGCACACTATTTTAGGCGCGGCGTAACCCAGCACCGCCGCAATGCGCTGCATTGTGTGCGGGGTAGATAAGCCGGGTTAAACCCGCGCCAACTCCGGCAGGTCACCGGACAGCCCCAATGCCTGGCGTACAAACAGCGCCTTGGCTTCCGGCAGCTCATCGACCCAGTTGAGGCCACTGTTGCGCAACCAGCGCAGCGGCAGAGGATCGGCCTGGAACAACCGCTCGAAGCCCTCCATTGCCGCCATCATCGCCAGGTTGTGCGGCATACGCCGACGCTCGTAACGGCTGAGCACCTTGGCATCGCTCAAACGCTCACCGCGCTGGGCGGCGTGCAGCAGCACCTCGGCCAGTACCGCGACATCAAGAAACCCCAAGTTGACGCCCTGCCCGGCCAGCGGGTGGATGCTGTGCGCGGCATCGCCAATCAGCGCCAGGCCGTCTTCAACATAACGCTTGGCGTGACGCTGGCGCAGTGGGATGCACAGGCGCGTATCGGCGTGCAGCACTTCGCCAAGACGATGCTCGAAGGCAAAGCCCAAGGCGCGGCGGAAACCCGGCTCATCCAGGGCCATCAAACGTTCGGCTTCGCTTGGCGTGACCGACCAGACAATCGAACACCAATGCTCGCCTTCCGGCCCAGCCAGCGGCAAAAAGGCCAACGGACCGTCATCGGTAAAACGCTGCCAAGCGGTTGCCTGATGCGGCTTGCTGCAACGCACGCTAGTGACAATGGCGTGGTGCAGGTAATCCCATTCACGGGTGGCGCAACCGGCCAGCCGCCGCACCGCCGAGTTAGCCCCATCCGCCGCAATGATCAGCGGCGCGCGCAGTTCACGACCGTCCTGCAGGCTCAGTAACCAGCCATCGCCAGAACGGCGCAGCTGCTCGACGCGGGCATTGGCCAGCAGACCAATCGAGCTGTCGTGCAAACGTTCGAGCAGCGCATCCTGCACCACCCGGTTCTCGACGATATGGCCGAGCACCTCGGCATGCACGCTGGCCGCGCTGAAATGAATCTGCCCGGTGCCGGAGCCGTCCCACACCTGCATCTCGCCATAGGGGCAGGCGCGACGGGCTGCGATGCTCTGCCAAACGCCGAGGCGCTCAAGGATGCGCTGGCTAGCCCCAGACAGCGCACTCACGCGCGGCTCGAACGCGGCCTGCGGGTCAAAGGGTTTGACACTCAGCGGGCTGCCGTCGACCAGCAGAATGTCCAGCCCCTGATCGTCCAGGGCCAGCGCCAATGCGCTGCCTACCATGCCTGCGCCAACGATGATCAGATCCGCTTGCATCACATATTCCTTGTTCAGGCTGCCTGCCGAACGCGCGGCTTAAGCCGCACGTAAAGAGTCTTGTGCACCCGCGCCACCAGGGTGCCGCTGCCATCGCGCACTTCCACATGCAGCTCGGGCAGGTATTTGTCACCGTCTGCGGTGTGCTGGCGGATGTCGCTGAGCAGCTGCTCGTCGATGCTGAAGTCGGCGTACACCGGGCCTTTGCCAGGCGCGATAAAGTCGATGCGCGCGGCCTTGTCCCAGACAATAAAATCACGGCCGAGGTTTTCCATGATCATCAGCATGAAAAACGGATCGGTCATGGAATACAGGCTGCCGCCAAACTGGGTGCCAACATAGTTGCGGTTATACCAGCCGAGGCCCATCTTCACCTGCACCTGACGGAAGTCCGCGCTAATCTGCCGCACCCGCACACCCGCCCCCAGGTAGGGCGGATAGAGGTTCATTGCCCAGCGCAGCAGTCGCGCCTTGCGCGCCAATTTCTTCGCAGGCATGGCTCAAGACTCCGAACGGGTGCCAAGGCCCATGGCCTGGCGGGCGAACCAGCGTTTCGCCGGCGGTAGCAGATCAAGGCCCAAGAGGCCGAGGTTGCGCCCGGCGGCCAGCAGCGGCTGGCCGGTACTGAACAACCGGGTGACCTGATCGGAGAACCCCACAGTCAGTTGCTGGTCCGTCTGCTGACGGCTCAGGTAACGCTGCAAGGTGGCCAAATCGCCCAATGGCGCAGTGCTGGCCAGCAGGGTTTCGGCCAGCACCAAGGTGTCGCGCAATGACAGGTTGTAGCCCTGCCCGGCAATCGGGTGCAGGCTGTGTGCCGCGTTACCGAGCACCACCAGATGCTTACGCACCTGCTCCTTGGCTGCGGTCAGGGCTAGCGGGTAAAGATGCCGCGTGCCGACCTGACGCAAGCTGCCCAGGCGGTAGCCGAAGGCCTGCTGCAACTCGGCGAGAAACGCCGTATCGTCCAGCGCAGACAGCCGCTCGGCTTCCAGCGTGGCACGGGTCCAGACCAGGGCGCAGCGGTTATCCGCCAGCGGTAGCAGGGCCATTGGCCCTTCTTCGGTAAAGCGCTCAAAGGCCAGGCCGTGGTGCGGCTCCTGCGGGCTGACGTTAGCGATTAATGCACTCTGCCCATAGGGCGTGGTGCTGACGGCGATGCCCAGCTGCTCACGCAGCCCGGAGCGGCCACCCTCGGCGAGAGTCGCCAGGTTGCACTCAAGCTCGCTGCCATCGTCCAGGGTCAACCGGTAGCCATCGGCCAACGCCTGTATGCGCGTGACCTGAGCCGGGCTGCGCCAGCTCACCACCTGCGGGTCCAGCGCCTGCCATAAACATTCGCCGAGCCAAGCGTTTTCCACCACATAACCCAGCGCTGGCACGCCCTCGTCCTCGGCGCTCAGGCGCGCAGCGGCAAAGCGGCCACGGTCGGAGACATGAATCTGCTTGATCGGTTCGGCGCGCTGGCTGATCTGCGACCACAGGCCAAGCCGTTGATAGATCTGCTGCGAGCCGAACGACAGCGCCGTGGAACGTGCGTCATAGCTGGGTTGATAACCGCTGCCTGGGGTGAACGGTTCGATCAGGCAAATGCTCCAGCCACGCTGCTTGGCCTCAGCTTGCAGGGCCAAGGCCAGGCTGGCGCCAACCAGGCCACCGCCGATAATCGCGATATCCACCCGCGCCACGCTTAAGCCGCCGCGCTGCGTGCGGCAACCATCAGCGCTTCGATCTCAGCGACGGTTTTTGGCACACCGCCAGTGAGAATCTCGCAACCGGTCTTGGTCACCACCACATCGTCTTCGATGCGCACACCAATACCGCGCCACTTCTTCGCCACGTTTAGATTGTCCACGGCAATATAAATACCCGGTTCGACGGTCATGGCCATGCCGACTTCCAGCTCGCGCCATTCGCCGCCGACCTTGTACTCGCCGACATCGTGCACATCCATCCCCAGCCAATGGCCGGCGCGGTGCATGTAGAAGGGTTTGTAAGCCTCGGCGGCAATCAGCTCGTGAATCTCACCCTGCAGCAAACCCAGCTCAACCAACCCGGCGGTGATTACCTGCACAGTGGCTTCGTGGGCCTGGTTCCAGTGTTTGCCCGGGCCGATTTCCTTGAACGCGGCTTCCTGCGAGGCCAGCACCAGCTCATAGATGGCTTTCTGTTCGGGGGAAAACGTGCCGCTGACCGGGAAGGTGCGGGTGATGTCGCTGGCGTAGCAGTCGATCTCACAGCCGGCGTCGATCAGCACCAAGTCGCCGTCCTTCAGCGGTGCGTCGTTTTCGCGGTAATGCAGGATGCAGGCGTTCTTGCCCGCCGCGACGATGGATCCATAGGCCGGCATCTTCGCCCCGCCTTTGCGGAATTCGTAATCCAGTTCGGCTTCCAGGTGGTACTCAAACAGGCCGGCACGGCTGGCCTGCATCGCGCGCACATGGGCGCGGCAGGAGATGTCAGCCGCTTCCTTCATGACCTTGATTTCCGCCGCCGACTTGTACAGACGCAGGTCGTGCAGCAGGTGCTCAAGGGTGACGAACTCATTGGGCGGCGTCGCGCCCTGGCGCGCCTTGGAGCGGATCATGTTGATCCACTCCATCAACTGGCGGTCGAACTCATGATGGGTGCCCATTGAGGAGTACACCCGGTCACGCCCCTCAATCAGCCCCGGCAGAATGTCGTCGATATCACCAATCGGGAACGCATCATCGGCGCCGTACTGGCTAATCGCACCATCCTGGCCGGCACGCAGACCGTCCCACATTTCCCGCAGCGGATCGCGCTCGCGACAGAACAAAACGTACTCGCCATGTTCACGACCCGGAATCAGCGCAATCACCGCCTCTGGCTCGGGAAAGCCGGAGAGGTACTGAAAGTCGCTGTCCTGGCGGTAGATGTGCTCAACGTCGCGGTTGCGGATATACACCGGCGCGGCCGGCAGAATCGCGATGCTGTTGGGTTCCATCTGCGCCATCAGCGCCTTGCGCCGACGGGCGTATTCCGACTTGGGGATGCTGATCATGGGCAGATTGAGTCCACTTCTATTGCATGAAAATCAATGCAGCGACGGTTTCGCCGCGGCGACTACAGGTTTGGCGCATTCGCTGAACAGCAGCAATGGCGCAACACGCAGGTACTCCATCACTTCCATGTAATCCGTTTCACCGTCCTCGGATTCTTCCAGGGCATTCTGCACCTGGGAAATCGCCGCGAGGTCTTGCAGCACTTCCATGGCTTCAGCGCTCAGGGCGCTGTCACGGGCGGTCAAACCAAAGCCGCCGAGGAAGCCTTGGCACCATTGTCCCAGAGCTACCGCGCGCTCGCTAAGCGGCGCATCGTCGCTGGGTAACAGCAGTACCACGGTAACATCGTCACTGGTCAGTTCGCCCTTGACCATTTCCTGCAGGCCAATCAGCGCCTGACGCACGGTATCTTCCGGTGCGCCGCCCAGCAGCTCGGCGGCATCCACCAGCCATGAGTCGATCTCGAACCCTGCACCGGCACAGCTGCGACCCAGCAACAGGCCATGCAATTCAGCAGGGGAAACGGTGTAGCCGCTGCTGGCAAGCAGCGCGGCAAAAGCGGAATACGGCGAATTTGAAGTAGGCATAGATAACTAGGCGCAAAGCTGCGCAATCACTAGAATGGAGGCCCTGTATCCTAGCACCGGCAAGCCTGCCAAGACTAATCAAGTGGCTCGGCGGCCATGTACAAATCGCCCCTTGCCGCAAAAAATTACCGCGCCGTGATCGACGGGTGAAATGCATCAACCTGTAGTGCCAATCTGCCCCACACTGCTAAATACGCAAACTAAAGGCACCGTGCTCCGTCGGATACTGTCGAAGCCACCTTAAAGACGCTATTTTTACTTGTCAGCCCACTCACCCAGTACGAGTAGAGAACCATGGACGACGTCGACCTGCAGGCGCTTACGACCAAGCTGGACCTGCTGATCCAGCGTGTCGAGCAGCTCAAGGCGCATAACCGACAGCTTCTGGCGAGCGAAAAAGCCTGGCGTGAAGAGCGATCCCACTTAATTGAAAAGAACGAAATGGCCCGGCATAAGGTCGAATCCATGATTTCGCGCCTTAGAGCCTTGGAGCAGGATTAATGTCCCAGTCGAACACGCTGACCGTCCAGATCATGGACAAAGAATATTGCATCGCTTGCCCGAGCGATGAACGCAGCAATCTGCAGAGTGCCGCGCGCTACCTGGATGGCAAAATGCGCGAGATCCGCTCAAGCGGCAAAGTCATTGGTGCCGACCGCGTCGCCGTGATGGCCGCGCTGAACATCACCCATGAACTGCTACACAAACAGCAACACCTTGACGAACAGGCTGGTGCCAACCGCGAACAGGTGCGTAACCTGCTCAATCGTGTCGATAGCGCCCTGGCCCAGGACAGCAATGAGCAAGGCAGCTAATTGCGCGCCGACGGTTTCGGGTATACTGGCCACCGCTCCCTGGAGTGTGCGCCAGTTGGTCATGTCCCTGAGCCGATTCGCACAACCCCGGGGGTTGCAAGTTGAGACCGGTGTGCATGTCCGCTTGACGGAAAGCCTTAAGGTCTCCTGCAACCTCCACCTTGAACTTTCGGGTTCAAGGGCTAAGCCGACAGCGGCACGCCGGGGAGTCACTTTTTCCAGCCAGTTGCCCTTCCGCGACAACGGCTACTGCAACCCTCCATGCTCGATACAACTGCCCTAAGCCGCGCACAGCTGCGCCGTCATCTGCGCGCACAGCGTCGTGCGCTCAGCCCTCGCGCCCAACGGCAGGCCGCCCACGGCTTATACAAGCAACTGGCACAACACCCGCTGTTTCGCCGGGCACGGCAGATTGCCCTGTATCTGCCCAACGATGGCGAGATTGATCCACGACCGCTATTACGCGCGGCGCAAAAACGCGGAAAGGCCACTTACCTGCCAGTGCTCAGCCCCTGGCCGCAAAGCAAGATGGTCTTTCAACGCGTCCGCGCTGACCAGCCCCTGCGCAAAAACCGCTTTGGCATTTACGAGCCACAACGCAATTGCAAACAGCAACGCAAGGTATGGGCACTGGATCTGGTGCTAATGCCGCTGGTTGGCTTCGACCACCATGGCGCTCGCTTGGGGATGGGTGGCGGATTTTATGACCGCAGCTTGGCCTACCTCAGCCTGCGCAAAAATTGGCACAAACCGACATTGCTAGGTCTAGCACATGAGTGTCAGCTGGTTGAGCGCCTGGCCATGGCCAGCTGGGACGTGCCGCTACAAGGTACCGTAACGGACAAGGCGTGGTATTGAATCAACAAGGCGGTACCCAGCCGGCTCAGCGCACTACGCTGGATTGCGTCACAGGCGCAGGCTGGTGCTCCCATAGGCTCTGGGTGTAACCCGTGGTCACCACGCCCAAGCTGAACAGAATCACCAACACCCACAACACATCTGGTTTACGTTTCATTCGCTGCCTCCCCCTTAAGGCATAGCCTGCGGTGTATCCGCGACAATTATTGTTATAGACCCAGCAACGGCGGCCACCCACACAGCCAATTGGCGACACGACAGCTCGACAACCACTCAGCAGACAGCCGGTGCCCGTTAAAGGACCGAAACACAGGAGCAAAGTTCATGCCTTATTGGCTGATGAAATCAGAACCCGACGAACTCTCCATCCACGACCTGCAGCGCCTTGAGCAAACGCGCTGGGATGGCGTGCGCAATTACCAGGCGCGCAACTTCTTGCGCAGCATGCAACCAGACGACTTATTCTTTTTTTATCACTCCAGCTGCCCGGAGCCTGGGATTGCCGGCATCGCCCGCATTGTCTCCGCTTCCTACCCCGACCCCACCGCGCTAGAGCCGGACAGCCACTATTTCGACGCTAAAGCCAGCGCGGCCAAGAACCCCTGGAGTGCAGTCGATGTGGCCTTTGTCGAGGCATTTAAACGCGCCATCCCTCTGGCACAGCTGAAAACCCAGAGCGCGCTAATGGAGTTACCGCTGGTGCAGAAGGGCAGCCGCCTCTCCGTCATGCCGGTCAGTGCTGAGGAGTGGGCAGCCATTCTGGCGCTGCGCTGAAATAGTGCAACGCCAGGCAAACCGTTACTGAATGATTAAGTTATTGAACAGCAGGTCCTCTACCAGCGGCTTGCCTTCTTCCTGCGTCAGCACGTCCTGCACCTGCTTGAGTGCTTCGGCGCGCAGCGTTTCCCGCGCGCCTGCCGCCGCCATGCCTTCATTCGTCTGCTGGGAAAACAGCATGACTAGCTGATTGCGGATCAGCGGCTCGTGGTGTTTGACCTTCTCTTCAACATCCTTGCCAGTAACCCGCAGCGACAGGTCGGCCTTAAAAAACTTGAGCTTTGGCCCGTCACCAAAATTCCCCACCAGGGCCGGCACCAAGGTGACATAGGCAACCGCCGGAGCAGCGCCTTCTTCCCCCTCAGGCTCATCCTTGCTTTCCGAAGCCTGCGCCATCAAGGGCAAGGACAGAGCCAACAGCAATGCGATCCAGACTTTCACAGGCGATATTCCTCAAGGGTTCAGCGCCTAGCATAGCCACACTCAGGCGGCGGCCCAAGCCCCAGCCTTATGCATAACCATCATGCACAAGCATGCTCGTTGACCGGGCAGCACTCACACCTACACTGCATGGCCAACAACCGCAGAGGAAAGCCCGATGAAAGCCGTGCTGTGCAAAGCCTTCGGCCCCGCCGAAACCCTGGTACTGGAAGAAATCGCCAGCCCCGAAGCGAAGAAGAATGAAGTGTTGCTGGAAGTGCATGCCGCCGGGGTCAACTTCCCCGATACGCTAATCATTGAAGGCAAATACCAGTTCAAACCGCCTTTCCCCTTTTCCCCGGGTGGCGAAGCATCTGGCGTAGTCACGGCCGTCGGTGAAAAAGTCAGCCACCTGAAAGTCGGCGACCGGGTGATGGCTCTGACCGGCTGGGGCAGCTTCGCCGAAGAAGTGGCGGTACCCGGCTATAACGTCATGCCAATCCCCGCGAGCATGGACTTTGCCAGCGCCGCCGCTTTCGGCATGACCTACGGCACCTCGATGCACGCCCTCAAGCAGCGCGCCAACCTGCAGCCTGGGGAAACCCTGCTGGTACTCGGCGCCTCTGGCGGTGTCGGCTTGGCAGCCGTGGAAATTGGCAAAGCCATGGGCGCCAAGGTCATCGCCGCCGCGAGCAGCGCGGAGAAACTCGACGTAGCCAAGGCTGCTGGGGCCGATGAGCTGATCAACTACAGCGAAAGCAACCTGAAAGACGAAGTGAAGCGCCTGACCGGCGGCCAAGGCGCCGACGTGATCTACGACCCAGTCGGCGGCGATCTATTCGACGCGGCGATTCGTAGCATTGCCTGGAACGGCCGCTTGCTGGTGGTGGGCTTTGCCAGTGGGCGCATTCCCGAGTTGCCAGTGAACCTGGCGCTGCTCAAGGGCGCCGCCGTGGTCGGGGTGTTCTGGGGCGCGTTTGCCCAGCGCCAGCCACAAGACAATGCGGCCAACTTCCAGCAGCTGTTTGCCTGGCACGCCGAAGGCAAACTCAAGCCACTGGTCTCGCAGACGTACCCACTGGCGCAGGCCGCCGAGGCGATCGATATGCTGGGCCAACGTAAGGCGGTGGGCAAAGTGGTGGTGCAGGTGCGCTGATCGCACGCGACAGCAAAAGGCCGCCCATCTGGCGGCCTTTTTTATTGACGCGGTTAACCGCGTGGCGCGTAGGCGAAGACGTCTGCGCGCATTCGATGCGCATCCATACCCGCGTCTACCAATGCATCGAGGGTGGCATAAACCATGGCCGGCGAGCCGCTGGCGTAGACGTGTAATGCGTTAAGGTCGGCAAAATCTTCACGCACGGCCTCATGCAGCAGACCGCAACGCCCCTTCCAACCGCACTGATCGCTGACTACCTGGTGCAGAAACAGGTTGGGCACTTGCTGCCACTGCGCCCAATGCTCCAGCTCATAGAAGTCTTCCGGGCGGCGCGCGCCCCAGTACAGATGCACCGGGTGGGCAAAACCGATAGCCCGACAATGCTCGATCAAACTGTGCATTTGCGCCATGCCGGTACCGGCGGCAATCAACACCAGCGGTCCATCCGGCAGTTCGGCCAAATGAGTATCACCGAACGGCAGTTTCACCCGCACCAGGCCCGTGGTGCGCAATTGGTCCACGAGGGCGACAGTCGCCTCGTCGCGGGCCAGTACATGCAACTCCAGCTCGCGGCCGCAGTGCGGAGCCGATGCCAGGGAAAAGGCCGCGTAATCATCAGCGTCGCGCTGCAGCAGCAGGTATTGCCCGGCGTGGTAACGCGGTGCCTTGCCGGCAGGCGCTTGCAGGCGCAGACGAAACACATCGCCGCCCAGGTCATCGCAGGCGGCAACCTGGCAGGCCAACTCGCGCACCGGCAGCTCGCCAGGGGCGAGCACGCCATCCCAGTGCAGCACACAGTCTTCCAGCGGTTCTGCCAGACAGGTGAACAGCTCTCCCTGGGCCAGCTCAACCCCGCCTTGCTGCACGCGGCCTTCAACCAATAACGCCGCGCAGATATGGCAGTTACCATTACGGCAGCTTTGCGGACAGTCGTAGCCCAGGCGCCGCGCGGCATCGAGAATACGCTCGCGGGGCTGGACGTCCAGTACTGCGCCTGAAGGATTCAGGGTGACTTTCATCAATCAATTCCCAACTCAGACCACAGCGCATCGACGCGCTGCTTGACCGCTTCATCCTGAACGATAGCCCGGCCCCATTCGCGAGTCGTCTCGCCCGGCCACTTGTGGGTGGCGTCCAGGCCCATCTTCGACCCCAAGCCCGAGATCGGCGAGGCAAAGTCCAGGTAGTCGATCGGGGTGTTGTCGATCATCACCGTGTCGCGCTTGGGGTCCATGCGCGTGGTGATGGCCCAAATCACATCGTTCCAGTCCCGCGCATTGATGTCGTCATCAGTGACGATGACAAACTTGGTGTACATAAACTGGCGCAGGAAGCTCCACACACCGAGCATCACGCGCTTGGCGTGGCCGGGATACTGCTTTTTGATGGTGACCACCGCCAGGCGGTAGGAACAGCCTTCCGGCGGCAGGTAGAAGTCGACGATCTCGGGGTACTGCTTCTGCAGAATCGGCACGAAGACTTCATTGAGCGCCACACCGAGAATCGCCGGCTCATCCGGTGGCCGGCCGGTGTAGGTGCTGTGGTAAATCGGCTTTTGCCTACGCGTGATGCGCTCAACGGTGAACACCGGGAAGCTGTCCACCTCGTTGTAATAGCCGGTGTGGTCGCCGTAAGGGCCTTCCGGGGCCATCTCACCAGGGTGAATCACCCCCTCGAGGACGATTTCGGCACTGGCCGGAACCTGCAGATCACTGCCGCGACACTTCACCAGCTCGGTTCTGTTGCCGCGTAACAGGCCAGCAAAGGCATATTCAGACAAGGTATCCGGCACCGGTGTGACCGCGCCGAGAATGGTCGCAGGATCAGCCCCCAGCGCCACCGCAACCGGGTAGGGACGATCCGGGTATTTCTGGCACCAGTCGCGAAAATCCAGTGCGCCGCCGCGGTGGCTGAGCCAGCGCATAATCACTTTGTTGCGGCCAATCACCTGCTGACGGTAAATGCCGAGGTTCTGTCGTTCCTTGTTAGGCCCTTTGGTGATGGTCAGGCCCCAGGTGATCAGCGGCCCCACATCGCCCGGCCAGCAGGTCTGCACAGGCAGCTTGCCGAGGTCGACGTCATCACCCTCTTCGATCACTTCCTGGCACGGCGCGTCTTTAACGACTTTTGGCGCCATGGCCAGTACCTTGCGGAAAATCGGCAGCTTGCTCCAGGCATCCTTCAGGCCCTTCGGCGGCTCAGGCTCCTTCAAAAACGCCAGCAGCTTGCCGATTTCACGCAGCTCGCTGACCTCTTCCGCGCCCATGCCCAACGCCACGCGCTTGGGCGTGCCGAACAGGTTGCCGAGTACCGGTACATCGAAGCCTGTGGGGTTTTCGAACAGCAGCGCCGGCCCGCCTTTACGCAACGTGCGGTCGCAAATTTCCGTCATCTCCAGCACGGGAGAGACGGGTGTCTGGATACGCTTGAGTTCACCGCGCTGTTCCAGGCCGCGAATAAAGTCGCGCAGGTCACGATACTGCATGCAAATGCCTCGTTTCGAGCCGAGCAATAGGGCCGCAAAGTTTAGCGCCGAACTCGGTCTTTCAGAAGGGAAAGCCAATATGCAGAGACACAAAAGCCGGGCTTACCCGGCTTTTGTTGTAGGGCGAAGGACGCCTTACTTACGCTTCATCGACTGGAAGAACTCTTCGTTGGTCTTAGTCGCTTTCAACTTGTCGGTGAGGAACTCGATGGCGGCAATTTCATCCATCGGGTGCAGCAGCTTGCGCAGAATCCACATGCGCTGCAGTTCGTCCTCGGCGGTCAACAGCTCTTCGCGACGGGTACCGGCGCGGTTGATGTTGATCGCAGGGAACACACGCTTCTCGGCGATACGACGGTCCAGCGGCAGCTCCATGTTGCCGGTGCCTTTGAATTCTTCGTAGATCACTTCATCCATCTTCGAGCCAGTTTCCACCAGCGCGGTGGCGATGATGGTCAGCGAACCGCCTTCTTCGATGTTACGCGCGGCGCCAAAGAAGCGTTTCGGCTTCTCCAAGGCGTGAGCATCGACACCACCGGTGAGCACCTTGCCGGAGCTTGGGATCACGGTGTTGTAAGCACGCGCCAGACGGGTGATGGAGTCGAGCAGGATGACTACATCCTTCTTGTGCTCAACCAGGCGCTTGGCCTTTTCGATGACCATTTCGGCCACCTGCACGTGGCGGGTTGGTGGCTCATCGAAGGTCGAGGCCACCACTTCGCCGCGCACGGTGCGCTGCATTTCGGTCACTTCTTCCGGGCGCTCGTCGATCAGCAGAACGATCAGGTGGCACTCGGGGTTGTTGCGCGCAATGTTCGCCGCGATGTTCTGCAGCATGATGGTCTTACCGGCTTTCGGCGGTGCGACGATCAGGCCACGCTGGCCTTTACCGATCGGGGCGCAGAGGTCGATCACCCGGCCGGTGATGTCTTCGGTAGAGCCGTTACCGGCTTCCATGACCAAACGCTTGGTCGGGAACAGCGGCGTCAGGTTCTCGAAGAGAATCTTGTTCTTGGCGTTTTCCGGGCGGTCGTAGTTGATCGTGTCAACCTTGAGCAGCGCGAAGTAACGCTCGCCTTCTTTCGGCGGGCGTATCTTGCCGACGATGGTATCGCCGGTACGCAAGTTGAAGCGGCGGATCTGGCTCGGCGAGACGTAGATGTCATCGGGGCCAGCGAGGTACGAGGCATCCGCAGAGCGGAGAAAGCCGAAACCGTCCTGGAGAATCTCCAGCACGCCATCACCGGAGATTTCCTCACCGCTTTTAGCGTGTTTCTTCAACAGGGAGAAAATCACGTCCTGCTTGCGTGAACGAGCCATGTTATCCAGGCCCTGTTGTTCAGCGAGTTCCAGCAGTTCGGTAATCGGCTTTTGCTTGAGTTCGGTCAGATTCATAGGAATGACGTAATTCATGAAGGAGGGGAAATAAGCTATTTAGCTTGGGAGCCAGCGCCGCAGAGAAGGCGAGTTGATCGCCTGCTTATGTATCGAAGGATTCGGATAGGAATGCGTCGGCGACGGCTTGCAGGGGGCTGCATAGGAAATACAGCGAAGCCGAATGTAACACCGGTTTTATTCGTACGTCCAGCGCCCAGGCAGAAAAAAGCCCCGCAATGTGCGGGGCTTCTAGCGCTTGTTGGCGTCTCAGTACAACTTAGATGTTGCTATCGAGGAACGCCGCCAGCTGCGACTTGGACAGTGCGCCCACTTTGGTGGCTTCAACATTGCCGTTCTTGAACAGCATCAGCGTTGGGATGCCACGCACGCCAAACTTCGGCGGGGTGTCCTGGTTTTCATCGATGTTCAGCTTGCAGACTTTCAGCTTGCCCTGATAGGTCTGGGCGATCTCATCGAGCACCGGCGCTATCATTTTGCACGGGCCGCACCACTCAGCCCAGTAGTCGACCAGCACCGGCCCTTCGGCCTGCAGGACATCTTGGTCGAAGCTGGCATCGCTGACATTGGTGATGAATTCGCTCATGGAAAGTCTCCGTGTTCGGAAGCAAAAGATGGGCGACATCATAGCCCGGCTTTCTCCACACAGGAAGGCGGCGGCAATTGAGCTTCTCTATGGTGCAGCCCCAAAACGACCACGCAGGCCTTTACCACGCAATTTATTCAGACCACCGGTCAGCCCAGCGCCAGCGCTGCATGCATCGCCGTACAGCGGCATTGGCGGGCGCCTGCGACATCAGTATGCGTTGGCGAGGCCAGGCTATCGTGGCACGATGACACGGTTCCGCTCTGAGATGGTTCTGCCATGCCGCATACCCCTGCCGAGTCTTTCCCTTTGATTGCAGCTATCGACCTAGGCTCCAACAGCTTCCATATGGTGCTGGCCAAAGCCGATCACGGCGAGATCCGCATCCTCGAACGCCTCGGCGATAAGGTCCAACTGGCCGCCGGCATTGACGAGCAGCGCCTGCTCAGCGAAGAGGCTATGCAGCGTGGGCTCGACTGCCTGCGCCGCTTCGCCCAGCTGACCGCCAGCCTGCCAGAAGGTGCGGTGCGTGTAGTGGGCACCAACGCCCTGCGCGAGGCGCGCAACCGTGGCGAGTTTATCCGCCGCGCCGAAGAAATTCTCGGGCACCCGGTGGAAGTCATTTCCGGCCGTGAAGAAGCCCGCCTGATCTACCTCGGCGTGTCGCACAGCATTGCCGACACCCCCGGTAAACGCCTGGTCGCCGACATTGGCGGCGGCAGTACCGAATTCATCATCGGCCAACGCTTCGAACCCATGCTGCGCGAAAGCTTGCAGATGGGCTGCGTCAGCTTTACCCAGCGCTTCTTCAAGGACGGCAAGATTACTCCCGCGCGCTATGCCCAGGCTTACACCGCGGCTCGGCTGGAGATCATGGGCATCGAGCACGCCCTACGCCGCCTCGGTTGGGAAGACGCAGTGGGTGCTTCCGGCACCATCAAGGCCATCGGCCTGACTATTCAAGCGGCCGGGCTTGGCTCGGGCGAGGTCAATGCCGAAGGGCTGGCCTGGCTGAAACGCAAAGTGTTCAAGATTGGCGACGCGGAAAAACTCGATCTCGACGGCATCAAGGTCGATCGCCGCGGAATTTTCCCGGCCGGCCTGGCGATTCTCGAGGCAATCTTCGATGCCTGTGATATCCAACGCATGAGCCACTCGGAAGGCGCGTTGCGTGAAGGCGTGCTGTATGACCTGCTGGGCCGGCATCAGCATGAAGACGTGCGTGAACGCACGCTCAGCTCGTTGATGGAGCGTTATCACGTCGACCTGGAGCAGGCGGCGCGGGTTGAAAGCAAGGCGCTGTCTGCGCTGGGCAAGGTCGCCGAGGACTGGCAACTGCAAGACGACTGCCACCGCGAGCTGCTCAGCTGGGCCGCCAAAGTGCATGAGGTGGGTTTGGATATTGCCCACTACCAGTACCACAAGCACGGCGCTTACCTGGTTGAGCACTCGGACCTGTCAGGTTTTTCCCGTCAGGATCAGCAGATGCTCGCCCTGCTGGTACGCGGTCATCGGCGCAATATCCCCAAGGATAAGTTCGCCGACTTCGGTGCCGAGGGCATCAAGCTGATGCGCCTGTGTGTACTGCTGCGCTTTGCCATCCTGTTCCACCACATTCGCGGCAGCCAAGAAATGCCCGAGGTGCAGCTCAAGGCCCGTGAACAGAGCCTGGAAATTCAATTCCCGGATGGTTGGCTGGCAAACAATCCGCTGACCCAGGCCGATTTCACCCAGGAAGCGGAGTGGCTCAAACGTATTGGCGTCGAACTGAGCGTGCGCTGAGGCGGCGCCAGCACGGCGCCACCTGCGCACTGGTTTAACGGGCGCTGATCAGCGGCGCCGTCAACTTCTCCAGCAAACCAGCCTGCGCGCTGCGCGGGTTCTGGTTGCCACTCGGGCTGCAGCGCAGGTAGCGCCCATCCGATTGCAGCACCCAGGCCTGGGTGTTGTCGCTCAGGTAGCTTTCCAGCTCCTTCTTGACCCGCAGAATCAACTTCTTGCCTTCTACTGGGAAGCAGGTCTCGACGCGCTTATCGAGGTTGCGCTCCATCCAGTCGGCGCTGGACAGGTAGATCTGCTCTTCGCCGCCATTGAGGAAGTAGAACACCCGCGTGTGCTCGAGGAAGCGGCCAATAATCGAGCGCACCTGAATATTGTGCGAGACCCCGGCAATGCCCGGGCGCAGGCAGCACATGCCGCGCACCACCAGCTCAATCTTCACCCCGGCCTGGCTGGCCTTGTACAGCGCGCGGATGATCTTGGCATCGGTCAGCGAGTTGAACTTGGCCATGATATGCGCCGGCTTGCCTTCGGCAGCCTGGGCAGTCTCGCGGGCGATCATGTCGAGCAGGGTCTTTTTCAAGGTAAACGGCGCGTGCAGCAGCTTCTTCATGCGCAGCGTCTTGCCCATGCCGATCAGCTGGCTGAATAGTTTGGACACGTCCTCACACAGCGCCACGTCGGCGGTCAGCAGGCTGTAGTCGGTGTACAGCTTGGCGTTGCCGGCATGGTAGTTACCTGTGCCCAAGTGCGCGTAGCGGACGATATCACCGCTCTCACGGCGCAGGATCAGCATCATCTTGGCGTGGGTCTTGAAGCCCACCACGCCGTAGATCACCACCGCGCCGGCGGCCTGCAAGCGGCTGGCCAGCGCCAGGTTAGACTCTTCGTCAAAGCGTGCACGCAACTCGATCACCGCGGTGACTTCCTTGCCGTTACGCGCGGCATCGACCAGCGCATCGACGATTTCCGAGTTGGCCCCCGAGCGGTACAGGGTCTGCTTGATCGCCAGCACATGCGGGTCTTTTGCCGCCTGACGCAGCAGGTCGACCACGGGGGTAAAGGATTCAAACGGATGCAGCAGAAGAATGTCCTGCTTGCTGACCACACTGAAAATGTTCTCAGCGTTCTGCAGCAATTTGGGGATCACCGGAGTGAAGGGCGTGTATTGCAGCTCTGGATGGCTTTCCAGACCGGTAATACTGAACAGCCGCGTCAGGTTGACCGGGCCATTAACCCGGTACAGCTCGGCCTCCGTCAGGTTGAACTGCTTGAGCAGGTAGTTGAGCAATGGCTGTGGGCAGGTGTCGACCACCTCCAGGCGCACCGCATCGCCGTAACGACGGCTGAACAGCTCGCCACGCAGCGCGCGGGCCAGGTCTTCGACGTCTTCGGTGTCCACCGACAGGTCGGCGTTACGGGTTAGACGGAACTGGTAGCAGCCCTTGACCTTCATGCCCTGGAACAGGTCATCGGCGTGGGCGTGGATCATCGAGGAGAGGAATACGAAGTTGTCGCCCGGACCGCCGACATCCTCCGGCACCTTGATGATGCGCGGCAGCAGACGCGGCGCGGGAATGATCGCCAGACCGGAGTCGCGGCCGAAGGCGTCGATGCCTTCCAGCTCAACAATAAAGTTCAGGCTCTTGTTCACCAGCAGCGGGAACGGATGCGTCGGGTCGAGACCAATCGGGGTGATGATCGGCGCGATCTCGTCGCGGAAATAGCGGCGAACCCAGGCTTTGAGCTTGGCATTCCAGAAACGTCGACGGATAAAATTGACGTTGTGCTTGGCCAGCGCCGGGAACAGGTTGTCGTTGAGAATGGCGTATTGGCGCTCAACCTGCTCGTGCACCAACTCGGCAATCCGTGCCAGCGCCTGATGCGGTTGCAAGCCATCGGCGCCGGCCTGTTCGCGAGCGAAGTTGATCTGCTTCTTCAGGCCAGCCACGCGGATCTCAAAGAACTCGTCGAGGTTGCTGGAGAAGATCAGCAGGAACTTCAGTCGCTCCAGCAACGGGTAGGACTCATCCAGCGCCTGTTCCAGCACGCGGATATTGAATTGCAGTTGTGAAAGCTCGCGGTGGATATACAGGCTGCTGTCATCCAGGTTGTGGATCACCACGGGCGCAGGTGCGACGGGCGCGGGGGCTTCGATCACAGGGGGTTCCACGGCTACAACCTCGTCGACGACCGGCTGGGCGTCTTGCAATTCAGGGGTACTGAGTCCTTCGGTGTTCATTGAAAAGTCCTGGAGGGGCTAGTGCCCCTGTTTCAGTAGTTCTGCCGCGCGCACGGCGAAATAAGTCAGGATGCCATCAGCACCCGCACGCTTGAAGGCGGTCAGTGACTCGAGAATCACCGCTTCGCTCAACCAGCCATTCTGGATAGCCGCCATATGCATGGCGTACTCACCGCTGACCTGATAGACAAAGGTCGGCACTTTGAATTCCGCTTTGACCCGGCAAAGAATGTCCAGGTAGGGCATGCCCGGCTTGACCATCACCATGTCCGCGCCTTCGGCCAAATCTGCCGCCACTTCGTGCAGCGCTTCATCGCTATTGGCCGGGTCCATCTGGTAGCTGGCCTTGTTGGCCTTACCCAGGTTCGCCGCCGAGCCCACAGCATCGCGGAACGGGCCGTAGTAGGCGCTGGCGTACTTGGCCGAGTAGGCCATGATGCGCACATTGGAATGATCAGCCAACTCCAGCGCCTCGCGGATCGCCTGCACACGGCCGTCCATCATGTCCGAGGGGGCAACCACCTGGGCACCGGCGTCAGCATGCGAAAGCGCCTGCTTGACCAGTGCATCGACAGTGATGTCGTTCTGCACGTAGCCATCGGCGTCGAGAATGCCGTCCTGACCGTGGGTGGTGAATGGGTCCAGCGCCACATCGCTTATCACCCCCAGTTCAGGGAACTTGGCGCGCAGGGCTCGGATCGCACGCTGGGCAATGCCGTCCGGGTTCCAGGCTTCTTCGCCGAGCAGAGACTTCTTCTCCAGCGGCGTCACCGGGAACAGCGCCAGCGCCGGAATCCCCAGGGCCACCCAGTGCTCGGCTTCTTTGAGCAGCAGGTCGATGGACAGGCGCTCAACACCCGGCATCGAGGCAATCGCTTCGCGGCGGTTTTCGCCGTCGAGGACGAACACCGGCAGAATCAGGTCATCAACACTCAGGCGGTTTTCACGCACCAGGCGCCGGGAGAAATCATCACGGCGATTGCGACGCAGGCGAGTGGCGGGAAACAGGCGATTGGCGGGGGTAAAGCTCACGACAGACTCCAAAGCCCGTAGCGACGGGCAAGTGTGACAGTTATAAGCGGCCATTATGACCAAAGTATGACAACGCACGACAGCGCTGCGACCGCTTGCCGCAAGCCCAGCCAGCATAACCCCTGGAGCATGACGAGAATATGCCGAACTGGACAGCGTCAGCCGCCGCTCAAATGCCTGAAACGACAACGGTGGAGCAAGCCTGCGCCTGTCCACCGTTGTCGGGCCTGGTCGTTAGCACATTAGGCAGGCACTGCATTCTCCCCGCGTGGCGTCCAGAACAGCGCCCCCAGGCTAAGCAGGCTGTAGCCTAACAGCAGCGTCCAGAGCAGCGGCTGACTGGCCAGCAACCCCAGCTGCACTGCCAACCAGGCCGCCGGCAGGTTTAGCAGCAACCGCAGCACTTCCAGCCGCTTGGCACTGGGGCGGTTCTCCAGCCAGACCCCAAGCACATACAAGCCGACAGCCATCCAGGCCACGCCCAAGAGCACCTGCGCCAGGCTTAGATCATTGCCCAGGCCCAGTAACAGCGTGCCGCCGAGCACATAGAGGCTGAACTGCACACCGGCATAGCACTTCTGCGCCAAGCTCAGCGGCACATCGAACTTAACGAACTGGCTCAAATCCGCCTTGTGCTGCGGGTATTTTGCCGCAACATCAGCCGGCCGCCAGCCGGTGCGCATAAACCAAATGCGCAACCTGTCCCACCAGGACTCGGCGCGCACAGCGTCACGCCACAGCGCCACATAGAACTGCACATTAGCCCACAGCGGATTCCAGCTAGCCAGCGGCGTGGTTACGCCGAATACCACCGGCTGGTCATCCAACTCCTCCTGAAAGGTGCCGAACAGGCGATCCCAGACAATGAACACACCGCCGTAGTTGCGATCCATATACACAGCATTCTGCGCATGGTGCACACGGTGGTTGGACGGCGTGATAAACAGCCACTCGTACCAGCCCAGCTTAGGGATATGCCGGGTATGCACCCAGAACTGATAAAGCAGGTTCAGCGCCGCCACCGTCAAAAATACCAGCGGCGGCACACCGGCCACGGCCATCGGCAGGTAGAAGATCCAGCCGAAGAGAAACCCGCTGCTGGTCTGCCGTAGCGCAGTGGAGAGGTTGTATTCCTCACTCTGGTGATGTACCGAATGCGCCGCCCACAGCACGTTGCGCTCATGGCCCAAGCGGTGGTTCCAGTAATAACAGAAGTCGTAGAAAACGAAGGCAAACAGCCAGACCCACAGGCTACTGGCTGATAACTCAAACAGCGCCACGTGCTGCCAGGCCACTGTGTAGGCGAATACACCAACGACCTTGGTCAACAGGCCCACAGTGGTCGACAGCACGCCAGCGCTGAGGCTGTTGATGGCATCAGAAAACCGGTAAGTGCTGAGGCCGCGCCAACGGTCGAGCAGCAACTCCAGGGCGATCAACCCAAAGAAAAACGGTACGGCGTAGAGGATGTAATTCATGGCGTCACCATTTGCAAAGAAGCGCCATATCGCTGCATGGGGCTAACAGCTAGGATGGCTGCATAAATCTTAGCCCAGCGGCGCACGCCACTTGCGGCACACCATGCCAAACTGGGTAGCAGATGGCGACAAGCGTGTTCAGGCGCCGACAAATCACAACTCAGCCCAGTGCAGCTATCAACTCAGGAGAATTTGATGAACAAGAACGTCGCGGTAATTCTTTCCGGCTGTGGTGTCTACGATGGCGCGGAAATCCATGAAAGCGTGATCACCCTGCTACGCCTCGATCAGCGCGGCGCCAAGGTGCAATGCTTTGCCCCCAACGTGGCGCAACTGCATGTGGTCGACCACTACAGCGGCGATGAAATGGACGAGACGCGCAACGTGCTGGTGGAGTCGGCGCGCATCGCCCGCGGCAAGATCAAGGACGTCAGGGAGCTGCATGTCGCTGACTTCGACGCGCTGATCATGCCGGGCGGCTTTGGCGTGGCGAAAAACCTCTCTGACTTTGCCATCAGCGGCGCCAACTGCACGGTGCAGCCGGATGTACTGAGCGCCACTCAGGCCTTCGTCAAAGCCGGCAAGCCGGTCGGGCTGATGTGCATTGCCCCGGCGCTGGCGACCAACATCTTCGGCAGCGGCGTGATCTGCACCATCGGCAACGACCACGACACGGCAGCCGCCTTGGTACAGATGGGCGCACAACACCATGAGTGTGAAGTCAGCGAGATTGTTGAAGATGCCGAGCGCAAGCTGGTGACGACGCCGGCTTATATGGTTGCCCAGTCAATCAGCGAAGCCGCCTCGGGCATCAACAAGCTGGTGGATCGGGTGCTGGAGCTCAGCCACCCGGCTTAAGTAATCCAAGGCCAATCCCGCCAATGCGCGCGGCACACCCGCCGCGCCACTGGCCAGATCAGCCACAGTGCGGCAGGTTGATTGTCCCTTCGTCCAGGCACGATCTCCATGAGCAACCCACCTTTCGAGCTGAACACCGAGCTGCAACAAGCGGTCAGTCAGTTCTTCCAGCGTATTCCCTTCAACCAGATGCTCGGCATCGAGCTGGATGAACTAAGCAGCCAGCGCGTTACCATGCACCTGCCGATGAAGCCCGAGCTGATCGGCAACTTCGTCCACGGCATTCTGCATGGTGGGGTGATTTCTTCTTTGCTGGATGTCGCGGGCGGCGCCATGGCGCTGATCGGCGCCTTCGACAAACACCAGCACCTGTCCAGCGCCGAGCGCATGGCGCGGCTGTCGAAACTCGGCACCATCGACCTGCGTATCGATTACCTGCGCCCCGGGCGCGGCCAGCGCTTTACCGCCACCGCCGTGCTGCTACGCAGCGGCAACAAGGTCGCGGTGGTGCGCAGCGAATTGCACAGCGATGACGGCACCCTGGTGGCAGTCGGCACCGGCACGTATCTGTGCGGATAGTCCAGGTCGGCTCAGAAAGCAGCGATGTGGGAGAGGCTTTAGCCGCGATGAGACGCCAAGGCTCGCCGCTAAAGCGCCTCCCACAGCAGCACGCAGGATGCGCTAACGGCTCAAGCGGGTGAGGATACGATCCAGTGAGTTGGCAAAGGCCTGCTTGTCGCGCTCGCCATAAGGCGGCTGCCCGCCACTGACCTGGCCCGCCTCACGCAGCTCGGTGAACAGGTTACGCACCGCCAGCTTGTCGCCCATGTTGCGCTCATCAAACTCACGGCCGCGTGGGTCCAGCACCGCCACGCCCTTTTTCACCAGGCGATCGGCCAACGGCACATCGCTGCAAATCACCAACTCACCGGGCACGGCATGTTCCACCAGGTAATCATCGGCGGCATCCGGGCCACTGGGTACCACGATCAGCCGCACGCAGCTGTAGGCCGGCTTAACCTGAGCCTGACCGGCTACCAATAACACCTCGAAGCGGCGCTTCAGGGCGAACTTCACCACCTGATCCTTGGCCGCTTTGGGGCAGGCATCGGCATCAATCCACACGCGCATGGCACATTACTCTTTGCAGGCAAGCCGACATGGTAAGCCATGCCGGCAACAGCCTGGCGCTTAGACTGCTAGCCGACGCTGCTCGCCCAACCAGCTACGCCCATAAAACAGCGCAATGGCCGCCAATGCGACAGCCTGGGCGGCAAGACCGTAAGCATCCGCATGAATACCCAACCAGTCGAACTCGAAGAAGGCCACGGGGTGCGTGTTCAGCACGCCGGCCTCTTGCAAAGCCGCCACACCATGGCCGGCAAACACCACCGAGAGCACGCACAACAGCACCGCGTTAGCGCCGAAGAAGGTCGCCAGCGGCAACTTGCGTGAACCGCGCAGGATCACCCAAGCCAGGCCAAGCAGCAGCGCCAGAGCGGCAGCAGCACCGGCCAGGACCATGCCATGGCCTTGCGGGCCTGCCTGTAGCCAGAGGGTTTCGTAGAACAAGATGACCTCAAACAGCTCGCGGTACACCGAGAAGAACGCCAGTACGGCAAAGCCGAAACGGCCACCACCGCCGACCAGGCTGCTCTTGATGTAATCCTGCCACGCCGCGGCATGCCGGCGATCATGCATCCACACGCCCAGCCAGAGCACCATGACACTGGCAAACAGTGCGGTAACGCCCTCAAGCACCTCGCGCTGAGCGCCACTGACATCTATCAGGTACGCCGCCAGCGCCCAAGTGGCCACCCCGGCCAACAGAGCCAGGCCCCAACCGACGTGCACACTGCGCACCGCCTGCTGCTGCCCGGTGTTGCGCAGGAAGGCGAGAATCGCCGCCAACACCAGAATCGCCTCCAACCCCTCGCGCAGCAGGATCAGCAAGCTGGAGAAGAAACTCAGCGAACCCGACAAACCATCGCTGTTGAGCAACGCCGCGGAGGTCGCCAGCTCGGCTTTGGCCTGCTCCAGACGTTGCGCGGCCTGAGGCACCGACAAACCGTCTTGCAGCGCCTGCCGATAGGCCATCAGGGCGCGCTCGGTGGTTTTGCGCTGCGCCGGATCGAGGTTGTTCAACGCCCCCTCGACCAGCTCGAAGCCTTCCAGATAAGCGGCGACAGAAAGGTCATAGGCCTGCTCGTGATCGCCGTCGCGGTAGGCGTTCAGGCTGCGTTCGAGCATCGCCTGGGTATGCCCAATCAACTGCTGCGGGCCGCGTTGTTGCGCCGGCGGCTGCGCACGTTGAGCGCGGAACCGTGCAGCAGCTGCCTCACCTTGCTCAGCGCCGACTTCGGCAGGGGTCATACCCGACAACGCAGTCAGGCTGAACGGCTCGCCCTGATCAGCTGACGTGGCGCTGAACCCGGCGATGTAACTGGCCAGGTCCCAACGCTGGCGTTCATCCAGCTGATCAGCAAAGGCCGCCATATCGGTGCCGTCGATACCCAGACCGACGGTGTTGTACAGGTCATACAGGCTTAACCGGTCCAGCCGCGTCAGGTCGCGCAAGTTAGACGGTGGCGGCTCCAAACCAAGGCCGGCCGGCCCATCGCCGGCACCGCTAGCACCATGGCAAACGCTACAGTGCTGGGCGAACAACAGCGCGCCACGGCTGGGGTCGGGCGTGATGGCCGGAGCCTGGCTGACGCCATAGGCCGTAGCCAGCGTCGCGGCTAGCTCACGGGCCTTCAGGGCGACCAGGTTGCCCTCGACACGCTGTTCGATACCCGTACGCAGGCTAGCCACGCCCTGCTGCAGCTCGGCCTGCTCGTCACGCGCCGGCAGCGCAACGATCAAGCCTTGCAGTACAGTAAGAAACTCAAGCTGCTCGCGGTATTCGCCGGAGTCGACAACTTGCCCATTGGCCACGGTGGCTGGGTAGTCAGCCCCTAGGTAACCCAACAAATGCAAAGCTTGCGCCGCGCCCTCAATAGGCTCGGCCATAACAGCCAGGCTACACAGTGCCAACACGGGCATCAGTGCGGATTCCACGCTGACTCGGACACCCATTCCACGCACATCCGGACAGTGATTCCACGCTGATCCGGACACTCACTCCACGAGCATCCGGACACCGATTCCACGGCCATCCGGACACTTTTCAGGCAGGCAGCTACGCAGGATTTATTCACTACCATCGACCTCTTTTTCGAAGCGAAGAGGTCGTCGTGGAGCGTTTATCCATGCGTAAAATCCGAGAGGTGTTGCGCCTCAAGTTCGACTGCGGCCTGTCCGTGCGCAAGATCGCCCGCAGCCTGGGTACTGGCCACAGCAGTGCCGGTGATTACCTCTGTCGTTTTGCCGCCAGCGGTCTCAGTTGGCCCTGTTCGTTGTCCGATGCCGAATTGGAGCAGCAACTGTTCCCGCCGGCCCCGGCGGTTGCCAGTGAGAAGCGGCCTTTACCCGATTGGGCATGGGTGCATGCCGAACTGCGCCGCCCCGGGGTGACCCTGGCGCTGCTCTGGCAGGAGTACCGCCTGAGCCAGCCGCAGGGCTTTCAGTACAGCTGGTTCTGTGAGCACTACCGGGCCTGGCAGGGCAAGCTGGGCGTGGTGATGCGTCAGGAGC
>NZ_JAYEET010000018.1:0-2181 GCF_034653255.1 Pseudomonas spirodelae
CTGAAATACTGCCCGCAATGGCCGCAGGATGGCTTTGCCGATTTGGACGCAGCACGCAGCTGGGTGCGCGACTTTATCCGCTGGTACAACCATGAGCACCGCCACAGCCGCATCCGCTTCGTGACCCCGGCGCAGCGCCATCGTGGAGAGGATCAAGAGGTGCTGGCCAAGCGTCATGTGCTGTATCAGCAAGCCCGTTTTAAACACCCGCATCGCTGGTCAGGTGCAACGCGAAATTGGCAACCAATCGGCACCGTCACACTCAACCCGGAAAGGGAGCAGCCGGCACTGAAAATAGCAGCTTAAAAACACGGCTGACGCGACAACTACCTTGCAAAACGCCGGACCATTCCTCTCGCCATTGTGCTGCTCGCCGGAGCCCTAGCCGGCTGCGAGCAATCACCCCTGGACTGCACTGCACCGCAGAACCAGCAGCAGAGTCAGGAGTGTGCACATCGCGCCTCAACGGAGTCACGCGGCCCCGATACCCTACCAGCCAACCCGAAGAAGTGGTGATGCCATGAGGATCATTAGATGCACTCTACTGCTGGGCCTGCTTTTCTCTCTGTACTCGGTCGGCGCATCAGCTGAACTGGCATTCCACGACCCAGCCACCCAGACGGGTGTTCTCGATCAGGTCATCCAGGAGTTCGTCACCCGAGCCGCTGCCTGGCAAGGCGTAATCATGGCTGCAGCCACTTGGTTATTCTGGACGCTGGGCACCATCAGCTTTACCTGGACGATGGGTATGCTGGCTCTGCGCAAAGCAGACATCGGTGATTTTTTCAGCGAATTTATTCGTTTCACCCTGTTCTTTGGCTTCTTCTATTGGTTGCTACAGAACGGCCCTTACTTTGCGGAAACCATCATCAATTCCCTACGCCAGATCGGCGACAACGCTGCCGGCACAGCAGGCCTGTCGCCCTCGGGCGTAGTCGATATTGGTTTCATGATCTGGAAGCAGGCCATTTCCAACCTGTCGGGTTGGAGCCCTGTAGACAGCTTGGTCGGTTTGGTGCTCAGCGCAGGCATCATGTTGGCGCTCGCCACCATCGCGGTGAACATGCTGCTGCTTCTAATCTCTGGCTGGATCTTGATGTACGCCGGCATCTTCTTCCTAGGCTTTGGTGGCTCCAGGTGGACATCGGACATGGCCATCAACTATTTCAAAACCGTTCTCGGCTTGGCCGTTCAACTGCTGGTGATGATCCTGCTGGTCGGGGTCGGTAACAACCTGCTGACCAGCTTCTACGCCAAAATGAACAAGGCCACACTCAACTTTGAAGAGCTCGGCGTAATGCTGGTGTTCTGCTTAGCGCTGCTGACCCTTACCGGGCAAGTTCCGAAAATGGTAGCTGGCATTATCAGTGGCGGAGGTGGTGGCGGAGGTGCTGGTGGCTTCGGTGCAGGAGCTATTGCAGGAGCCGCCCTTGGGGCAGCAGGCACAGCTGCGGGTGCTGCAAGCATGGCCGGCTCAGCCGTTATGAGCGGCGCTCAGAATATCTCTGGGGGCGCATCAGCGATCAAGGCTGCCATTCAAAAGGCGCAAGGTTCGGCCGATGGCGGTTCTGGTATGCCATCACTGGGAGCTGGTTCATCAGACAAAGGTTCAGACTCCGGCTCATCGCTCAAGGCTGCCATGGGCATCGACTCCAGCAACCAATCCGGCGGCATGATGCAAAAGGCTGCCAGCGTGGCAGCGGGAGCGGCTTCGGAATTGGCCAAAGGTGCAGGCCGGCGTTTTGCAAGGTAGTTGTCGCGTCAGCCGTGTTTTTAAGCTGCTATTTTCAGTGCCGGCTGCTCCCTTTCCGGGTTGAGTGTGACGGTGCCGATTGGTTGCCAATTTCGCGTTGCACCTGACCAGCGATGCGGGTGTTTAAAACGGGCTTGCTGATACAGCACATGACGCTTGGCCAGCACCTCTTGATCCTCTCCACGCTGGCGCTGCGCCGGGGTCACGAAGCGGATGCGGCTGTGGCGGTGCTCATGGTTGTACCAGCGGATAAAGTCGCGCACCCAGCTGCGTGCTGCGTCCAAATCGGCAAAGCCATCCTGCGGCCATTGCGGGCAGTATTTCAGGGTTCTAAACAGCGATTCTGAGTAGGGATTGTCGTTGCTCACCCGCGGTCGTCCGCGCGAGGGGGTGATGCCCAGATCGTACAACTTGCTCAGCAGTGTCAC
>NZ_JAYEET010000019.1:0-65287 GCF_034653255.1 Pseudomonas spirodelae
CAGCATCGCCATCAGCGGATAGGCCGGACGACCACCATCACCCTTGGGGTAATGGGGTTCGATCAAGGCAATCAACCCCTTCCACGGAACCACCCGATCCATTTCGATCAGGAATAATTCTTTGCGGGTCTGCTTGCGCTTGCTGGCGTACTCGGCGTCGGCGAAGGTCATCTGCTTCATCGGAAAACTCAGCGGGTGGAATCCGGGTATTTTGCCAAAATCAGGAAGTCTTCTTCAGAATTTCCCTAAAGACCAACAAGAAAGCCGAAGCGCTTATGCTTCATCAAAGTCAGGTTGCCTTGGTCTATTTTTGGTTATTGCGTCCGTCCCGATCATTTGCGTTGTCGGTGCGGTCACATGGTTTGTGTAGGCCAAACCTAACAAGTGACTTGAATCCTTGGCCTAGCTCACTGGGACGTACTAAACCCCGCCCCTAAACCAAGGCAGCGGCAGCCTATACAACCCTCTCCAGCACCCTCGCCCTGCTGACAACCAAGGCGAGCATCACCCACACCGCCGCCAGCCGGCCCAGCCTTATGGCTATAGCCGGCGAGAGCGGAGCAAGAGGGTTAGCGCGGGATCAGGCTGGCGATGCTGGTGAGGCGCTGACTCACGTGTTCTTCAAGGCGTTGCATATCTTGACGGTGGCGCTGCTCTTGCTCGGCCTGTTCGGCGCACAGTTTTAACGCCGTGAGCACCAGCAGGCGGTCGCCAAGCAGGGTTGGTGAGGTCGCCTTGCTTTCAGCCAGGCGCTCTTTGAGCAGCCGCACCGAGTCGCTCAGGGCCTGCTGTTTTCCGGCAGGCGCCTTGATGCTGTAGTCATTGCCGAGGATGGAAATGACCGTAACCGTATCCCCTTCGAGGCTCATGCCTGGGCAGGACTCGGCGCCGCGTTGGCAGTGCCGCTAGCCAGCTGAACCAGTGCCTGAATACGTGCGGCGGTGGTGCTGTTCAGCTCTTCTTGCTCCAGTGCGCTCATTTGCAGCGCGTCATTTTCTTCCTTGAGTTGAGCCAATTCGTTGCGAATCTGCTGGTTCGCCTCTTGCAGCGCTTTGTTCTCTTGCACCAACTCGCTGACAAGTTGTTCCAACTGACTCAGATTATTTTCCAACATATTGATTACTCAAGCTTTTTTGCGGGACGCCAGAATAAAGAAAAGCGCCGCGAGAAGCCAGGCGAGCGGCTGGACGGTCAGGCTGTTTTCCGGGTTACAACTTCGCGCAGTGCGCGGCCTGCGTTTAAGCCGTCGGCCATGCGCGTCCTTATGCCCTGCCCCGCTCTTCGCCCTGGATTCAGGGGCGCGGCCCCAGGATTTGTGTCAGCAGCTCGGGGCTCGGTGCGCCGAGCTGTTGCTGCAACTGGCCCGCTTCATCCTGATAGAAAATCGCCGGCGTAGCCGAGGCGCCCATTTCAGCCATCAGGCCAAGGTTGTGGTCGAGCTGCTGCTGGATGGCGTCGGGGATCTTTTTCAGCCCTTGCAAGGTGCTGACTTTGCCGGCTGCCTCATGTTCATGCAGGGCCGCCTGGGGATCACTGGCGCTGAGTAATGCGGCGGCTTTGGCGGCGCTGTCTTGGCGCAGCATGCCGACCATGACATGACGAACCTGCACAGCACCGCCCTCGACCCAAGGCCGCACTTGTTTCCAGAACAGGTTGCAGTACGGGCAGTTGGGATCGGAAAACACATAGACGATGCGCGGTGCGCTGGCCTTGCCATCGGTGATCCAGCTGCTTTTTTCCAGCTTGCTCAGCATTGCCTTGCCCTGCGGCCCGTACACCAGTTTATCCAGCGGCTCACGGCTAAGGTCTTCGCCTTGGGCATCAAGCAGGCTGCCGACCAACACGTGCTGACCATCGGCCGTCAGGTACAGGGCAACGCCCTGGCCGTTGAAGCGCGCGGCATAGCCCTGCAAACCGCTGGGCGCGTCAAACCGCTGGATAATTTCGGCACCACGCGCCTCGATCGCCTTGATCGGGGCCGGCCATTCCTCGGCCTGCGCCAGAGGCATGACCAAGAGCGTCGAGAGCAGTGCCGACAGGTGGGTAAGTCGCAGCATGGTTATTGATCCTTCTTCAGTACTTCAAGCGCGCGAGCCAGGCTGGCGCGCGACAATTCACCCAAGTGGCTGCCAACCTGGCGACCCTCGGCGTCGTAAAACAGCGTGCTGGGCAACGCCATGGAGCCAACGTGCTGGCCCAGGCGGCCGCCGCTGTCGAGCAATACGTTGTCCAAACCGAGGGCTTCGGCGGCCAGGTATTGGTTAACCTCGCCCTGGCCTTCGCCTTGATTGACGAACAGGATGGTCAGCTCGGGATGGTTGCGCTGCGCGTCGGCTAACACCGGCATTTCCCGACGGCACGGTGGGCACCACGTGGCCCAGAGGTTAACCACCAGCGGTTTGCCGACATAGTCGTGCAGCGCCACTGAGGCGCCGTTGCTGTCTCTGAAGGACAACGCCGGCAGCCGGGTGCCCTGCTCAAGCCCATACAACGTCAGGCTACCCAAACCCCAGCTGAACACGCCGACGGCCAATGCGCTGGCTAAGGATGTTCTGATGGCTGGGGTACGCCAGGCCTGCCAGGCCCCCAACAGTAGCGCGGCCAGCACGCCAGGCCAGGCGATAAAGCCACCGTCAAGGATATCCAGCGCCTGCCAGGGTTGCGCGCGGTAGTGCTCGAGGTACACGGCAACAAACGCCAGCCGTGCGACCAGCAAGGCCAGCAACAACAAACGAAACAGCTGTTTTTCCGGGTTGACCGCACTGCGCCGCCCGACGTACCAGCCGGTAACAGTCGCCAGAAGCAGGCTGATCATCAACAGCACGTGGGCGGTGCTAAGGGCCAGGGGACCAATATTCACCGTCAGCATCAACCGCGCTCCTGGGTAGTCGTCCAAATATCTAAGAACTGCTCGGCATTCACCGCGCCCGTTATGCGCTGCGAACGGCGCTCCTCACCGTCCGGGCCGATCCATAACAACGTGGGCGGGCCCAGCACTTTAAAGCGTTCCAACAACGCACGGCTTGCCGCGTTGCTTTGAGTCACGTCGGGGCGTAAGACGCGAACGCCTTGCAGGCTAGCCTGCACGTCGGGGTTAGCGAACACGGTTTTCTCCATGACTTTGCACGACACGCACCAGTCGGCGTAGTAATCAATCAGCACCCATTGGCCCTCAGCTTTGGCCACCGCCAGCTCACGCTCAAGCGTGGCCGGCTCGCTCATGCCGATAACGTGCTGTGCATTCGGCGCGGCCGAAATGCCCGTGCCGGCATACACCTTGAGTGGCTGCAGCGGATCGCTGGCACCCCCTGCAGCCCCCAGCACCATCGCCATGCCCCAAATACCCAGCAACGCGCCAATCGCCTTGGCCACGCTGGCGTGTTGCAGCACTTGCCGCGACAGGTGCAGCAGCGCACTGGCCAGCACAATTAATAGCGCGCCCCACAATCCCAGCCAGGTCGGCTCCGCGAGCAGCGGGCGGATCACCAAAAGCGCGGCGAGTAGAAACAGAAAGCCGAACAGCACCTTGACCCGATTCATCCACGCGCCGGGTTTCGGCAGGAAGCGATTGCCGAGCGTCACCAACAACACCAGCGGCGTACCAATGCCCAGGCCCAAGGCAAACAACACCAGACCGCCGTGCAGGGCGTCGCCACTTTGCCCGATATACAGCAACGCGGCGGCCAGCGGTGCGGTCATGCACGGCCCCACCAGCAGGCCGGAGAACACACCGAGCATGCCCGCACCGACTAGGCTGCCGCCTTGCTGCTTGCGCCCCGCATGCGCTAAGCGGTCACGCAGGGCCGCGGGCAACTGCAGCTCAAACAACCCGAACATCGGCAAGGCCAGCAGCACAAACAACGCGGCGAAGCTGGCCAGCAACCAGGGCTGTTGTAGCAGCCCCTGCAGGTTTGCGCCCAGCAACGCAGCGACCACGCCCAGCGCGGCATACACCAGGGCCATGCTCACCACATAGCTGGCCGCCAGCGCCCAGCCGCGTCGTGGCGAGGCCCCACTGCCCACCACAATACCCGCCAGAATCGGCAGCATCGGCAAGGAACACGGGGCAAAGGCCAGCAACAGACCCAGCCCAAAGAACAGCAATACGTTCAACATCAGGTGTTGGTTTTGCAAACCACCAGCCAGGGCTTGGTCCTCAGCCAGGTTGGTGCCCGGCTCGCTTGGCGCACCGGCGCTCGACACATCAACCTGTTGGGTCTGTGGCGGGTAGCACAGCCCGGCATCGGCGCAGCCTTGCCAGCCAACCAGAATGCTGCCGGCAACCCCAGCGGGGAGCGTCAGCGTTAAGTGCTCGCGATAAATCTGCGAATCACCGAAGAACTCATCGCTATAAGGCAAGCCCGCCGGCAGCTCAGGGACGGCATCTGCCGACAAGCCACTGAACTGCAAGCGTTGCTGATAGAGGTAGTAGCCGGGGGCAATGTCCCAGCGCAGCCGGGTTTCACCGCTGGCCTGCGGCTCAACACTGAGGTTGAATGCCTGCTCAACGGGGAGAAACTCAGCCTGCTGGGTGTTGCCCGCCTGCAACGGGCTGGCGGAAAAACTGGCGGCCTGGACGGGCAGCAGCCAAGCCCAGAACAACGAAAACAGCAGAAACCAACGCATGCAAAACCACACCGATAAATAGCCAGGCGGCGAGCATCGCAGTTGGCGGTTAAGTCAGGATTAAACCCGGGTTAATCCGCGTAAATACCCACAGCCCGTTATCATTCGTGACCCCGCTATAACCCTGACTTAATCCTGCTGATGGATACTTCACCTCCCCTCCACGGATCGGCGTCATGAACATATTGCTGACTGAAGACAATGCCCTGATTGCCAGCGGCGTTGTGGCCGGGCTCACCGCCCAGGGCTTTCGCGTTACGCATGCGGCCAGCGCCGCTGAAGCTGAAGCCCTGCTGCGCACGCTGCAATTTGATGCGTGGGTGCTAGATCTGGGCCTGCCGGATGAAGACGGTTTGAGCCTGCTGCGGCGCCTGCGCCAACGCGGCGTGGCCATACCGGTGCTCCTGCTGACAGCCCGCGATTCAGTGGCCGACCGGGTGTCTGGCCTGCAGGAGGGGGCGGACGATTATTTGGTCAAACCGTTCGACTTACGTGAGCTTGCCGCCCGCTTGCATGCCCTGCTACGCCGCGCCGCTGGGCGCGCCAGTTCACTGATCGAACACGGCCCGCTGCGCTACGACCCGGTGGCCTGCCAGGCATTTCTGCATGGGCAGCACATCGATCTGTCGCGCCGCGAGCAGGTCCTGCTGCAAGCGCTGCTGCACAATCCTCGCCGGGTGCTCAGCGGCGAACAGCTCAAGGATGCGGTCTACGGCCTAGACGGCGAGGTCGAGAGCAATGCCCTCAACGTGCATATTCACCATTTGCGGCGCAAATTAGGCAGCGCCATCGTTGAGACGGTACGCGGCCTGGGTTACCGCCTCGGCCCCGCCGGCCACAACGAGGAACACACGCCATGAGCCTTCGCTTGCGCCTCAGCCTGATTCTCGGCTCTGCCTTTGTCCTGCTCTGGTCGCTGGCCGCCGTGTGGATGCTGTTCGACCTGCGTAACCAGCTGATGTTGACCCTCGACCAACGCCTGGCGTCGTCGGCGCGGATGGTCTCGGGCTTGCTCCTGCAACTGCCGCAATTGCAGCAAACCGAGGGCAGCGCGCCGCTCAGTACCGAACAACTGGGTATGCCGGAAGGCATTGCCTGCCAGATCAGTTCGGTGCGCGGCGAGATTCTCGCCAGCAGCCGCGCCGCACCTGGGAGCGCCCTGGGCGTGGATGAAAAAGGCTTCCATGAGCGCAACATTGACGGCGTCACCTGGCGCACCTTCACCTTGATTGAAGGCGACATGCGCGTGACCACAGCAGACCGTCTAGACGAGCGCGACACCCTCAACCACTCGATTTTGCTGGCAGCTGCTGCGCCTGTAGTGCTCGCGTTGCTCGGCAGTTTACTGGTGCTATGGGTTGGCCTAAGCCGCGAGCTGTCGCCCTTACGGCGCATTCGCCAGGCGTTGGCCGAGCGCAGCGCCGACAGCATCGAACCCTTACATGTCGACGGCCTGCCGCAAGAGCTGCAACCCTTGGTGGCTACCCAGAATCAGCTGTTTCAACGCATTGGCCAGGCGATTGAGCGCGAACGCCGGCTAACTGATGACGCCGCCCATGAGTTGCGCAGCCCGCTCACGGCGATCAAAACCCACCTGCAAGTGGCCAGCATGACTGAAGGCGCGACTGCCCGTCAGGCCTTGGCCCATGCCGAAGCCGGCACTGACCGCCTGCACCAAACCCTGGAACAACTGCTGCTACTGGCCCGCGTGGAAGGCCGCCTGCCGTTTGACGAGCCCCTGCAATACAGCGCCGCGCAAGTGGCCCACATGGCCATCAGTGATGCTCAGCAACCGGGCGGCCGGCCTATCGAACTGCACCTGCTCGATGCCAGCGCCCAACGCCTCCTGGCAATGCCACCGACCCTGGCCATTGCCGCGCTGCGCAACCTGCTGGACAACGCCCAGCGGCATAACTCAGCCGATACCGCCGTGAGTTTGAGTGTGCAATCGCGTGGGGAGCACGTGTGCTTTAGCGTGCAAGACGCCGGGCCTGGCGTGGCACCTGAAAAACTGCCCCAGCTAACCGAGCGCTTCTGGCGCAACTCAGCTGGTGACGGCAGCGGCCTCGGCCTGTCCATCGTCAACGCCATCGTTCAGCGCTGCGGTGGCGCGCTTGAGTTTGTCAGCAGCGCCAACGGCCTGCGGGTGAACTTAGTGCTGCCGAGCCGACCGGCCAGTGAGGCGTTTTAGCAGAGTCAGCCCTGAGTACCCGGAACACGGTACATAAACACGACTGTTGGTCACCCACGCGTTTTAAGCCGGCTAGCACTCGCCGCCACATGGCCTGCCTGGCCATCTGATCCGCTTTTTATTTGAAAACCTGAGTCTGTTACAGGATCAGTTCCAGCCGCATCATTCGCGCAGCCTGATAAAGCCCACGAGGCCCGCAATGAGCGAACGTATTCCCGCGCAGATCATCGAAACTATCGATCCGAGCAAGCCTATCCGCCTGACGCCTTCGCAGGCCGGTGGCCCGATCCACACACGCAGCTTCACTGGCCTGTATCGCAACCTGCGCCTGTACGGTGCAGGCTTGTTGTTTCTGATCTTCTTCGGCACCGCCTGGCTCGACTGGGACGGCCGCCAAGCCGTGCTGTGGAACCTCGCCGAGCACCGTTACTACATCTTCGGCGCGACCTTCTGGCCGCAGGATTTCACCCTGCTGTCGGCGCTGCTGATCATCGCAGCCTTTGGCCTGTTCACCATCACCGTGGTGGCTGGGCGCGTGTGGTGTGGTTACACCTGCCCGCAAAGCGTGTGGACCTGGGTGTTTATGTGGGCCGAGAAAATCACCGAAGGCGAGCGTAATCAGCGCATCAAGCTGGATGCCGCGCCCTGGTCGCTGGACAAGCTGCTGCGGCGCAGTGCCAAGCATGCCATTTGGCTGGCTGTCAGCCTGCTCACAGCGCTGACCTTTATTGGTTACTTCACGCCGATCCGCGAGCTCACCAGCGACCTGCTGCGCCTGCAACTGGACGGCGGCACGCTGGTCTGGGTGCTGTTCTTTATGGCTGCCACCTATCTCAACGCGGGCTGGCTGCGAGAGAAAGTCTGCGTGCACATGTGCCCGTATTCGCGCTTCCAGAGTGCGATGTTTGACGATGACACCCTGCTGGTGGCCTACGACGCCAAGCGCGGCGAAGGCCGTGGCCCGCGTAAGAAGGACAGCGACCACAAGGCCGAAGGCCTGGGTGACTGCATCGACTGCACTATGTGCGTGCAGGTTTGCCCGACCGGGATCGATATCCGCGACGGCCTGCAGATCGACTGCATCAGCTGCGGCGCCTGCATTGATGCCTGCGACTCGGTCATGGACAAAATGGGCTACGCCAAAGGGCTGGTCGGCTACCACTCCGAGCGTGAACTGCAAGGCGGCAAGACGCACTGGCTGCGGCCAAGGCTGATCGGCTACAGCATCGCCCTGGTGTTGATGCTCGCGGCGTTTGTCTGGGCGCTGAGCGCGCGCTCGATGTTGTCCATCGACTCGGCCAAAGACCGCAGCATGTTCCGCGAGAACCAGTTGGGGCAGATCGAGAACACCTACCTGCTCAAGGTCATCAACAAGACTCAGCAACCGCAGCTGTATGCCCTGGCGTTGCGCGACAGCCCCGGCCTACGCCTGGATGCTCCGCAACAGTTGCAGTTGAACCCTGGGGAAATTCTCGATGTACCGGTCACCCTGGTGCTGGAGAGCGAAACGGCCAGCGCCAGCACGATGCCGGTGAAGTTTGTGATCCATAACCTGGCCGATGCCAGCGAGCAGGCGCAAACGCAGAGCATTTTTCTCTCGCCACGCGGGCGCTGACAGTCGCATGGCAAGGCAACTCCCCGTAGAGTGCGCTGATCTGCTGAGCGCACCGACGGACACGATGAAACGCTACGAGAAATTTGCCGACCAGATTGCCGAACTGATCCGCACTGGCGTGCTCGCCCCTGGCGAGAAAGTACCCTCGGTGCGCCACGCCAGCCGCACTTACGGGGTCAGCCCGTCCACGGTGTTCCAGGCCTATTACCTGCTGGAAGACCGTGGCCTGATTCAGGCCCGGGCGCGCTCCGGCTATTTCGTTAGAGAACTGGCGCGGCATTCGCTGGCCGAACCCGAAACCAGCCAACAGCCGACGCAAACCACCGAGGTGGATGTCAGCGAGCTGGTGTTTTCGGTGCTGGCTTCGCTGAAAGACCCCGGCACCGTGCCGTTCGGCTCGGCCTTCCCCAGCCCCGACCTGTTCCCTCTGCCACGCCTGGCCCGCTCCATGGCCCATGCCGTTCGCGACCTGTCACCGCACGCGGTGATCGCCGACATGACCGAGGGCAACCCCAACCTGCGCCGGCAGATCGCCCTGCGTTATATGGTCAGCGGCGTGATGCTGCCGCTGGAAGAACTGGTGATCACCAGCGGCGCCATGGAGGCGCTGAACCTGTGCTTGCAAACGGTGACCCAACCCGGCGATCTGGTGGCGATTGAGGCGCCGGCGTTTTACGCCACGTTGCAGGTGCTGGAACGCTTAAAGCTCAAGGCCGTGGAGATCCCGGTTCACCCGCGTGAAGGTATCGACCTGGACGTATTGGCCGAGCGCTTGAGCAGCCTGCCGATCAAAGCATGCTGGTTTATGAGCAGCCTGCAGAACCCGCTGGGCGCGAGCATGAGTGACGACAAAAAGCGCGGCTTGTATGAGCTGCTGCACCGTCATCAAGTGCCATTGATTGAAGACGACGTGTACGCCGAGCTGTACTTCGGCAGCCAGCCGCCCAAACCGGTCAAGAGCTTCGACCGCGATGGCCTGGTGATGCATTGCGGCTCGTTTTCCAAGTGCCTGGCGCCCGGTTACCGGGTCGGCTGGGTGGCTGGCGGGCGTTATGCCGAGCAAATCAGCCGGCTCAAACTGATGACCACCATCTCACCCTCTGTTCCGGCGCAGGCCGCGCTGGCGGATTACCTGCAACACGGCGGCTATGATCGCCACCTGCGCAAACTGCGCCATGCCCTGGAAGCGCAACAAGCCTCGATGCTGGCCTCGGCAGCGCGGCACTTCCCGGCCAGCAGTAAAGTCACCCGGCCCAGCGGTGGCTACTTTCTCTGGTTCGAGTTCCCCGAGCAGGTCGACGCACTGCGCCTGTTTCAATTAGCCCTGGCCCAGGGCATCAGCCTCGCCCCGGGGCCGATCTTCTCGGCCACCCGACGCTTCGGCAACTGCGCCCGCCTCAACTACGGCCATCCGTGGAATGCGCAGAGCGAAGACGCCATGATCGTGCTCGGGCGCATCATCAACTCCTTCTAATCCCCGGCCAGCAGGCCCATTGAAACGCCACTAGCCCATGCATTTGGCAACGTCCAGACGTTTCTGCCTAGCGCTGTAACTTGTACAACCCAGGTACAGGTTACGCCGCGTATCGTCCCGCTACCAAAGCCGCCACCACATCGCCTACACAGCAACGCAAACCTAATTATTAAGGGTTTACGTTGTTCTGCGTGGGTGGATGCTCAGGATAATTACGGCATTCACCCTCATCACCCCGCAAAACATAATTCTACAAATCAAGATTCATGTATAAGATTTGCACAACTCAAAGGTTCATCTGGTATAGCCCTTCTTTTCAAATCGCAACACACCGTCGCCGCCCTACAGGGCAAGAGGAATTGATTTCATGCAATCACAACTGAGCATTGCGCAACGCCTGAGCCTCGGGTTTGGCTTGATTCTGTCGCTAATGATCCTGGTGACCCTGATCGGTGTGCAGCGGGTTGGCTTTATCGACGAGACCCTGACGTCGGTGAGTGAAGGGGCTTCGCTTAAGCAGCGCTATGCCATTAACTTCCGTGGCAGCGTGCATGACCGCGCCATTGCGATACGCGATGCGGCGCTGGTGGATGACGATGCCGCGTTGAACCGTCAACTAGGCGAAATTCAGCGGCTTAAAGACTTCTATCAAGAGTCGGCCCAGGCCATGGACAGCCTGCTGCGCGAAGAAGCGCCAACGGCCACCGAACAGCGCCTGCTGGGCGATATTCAGAATATCGAGCGCAGCACCCTGGTCTTGACGGAACAGCTGATCAATCTGCGCCGCCAGGGTGATAAGGACGCGGCGAAAAGCCTGCTGCTTGAACAAGCCTCACCGGCTTACAGCGAATGGCTCAAGCGTATCAATGCTTTTATCGACCTTGAGGAACAAGGTGTAGGGCAGGATATTGGCGCGGTGCGCGAGGCCGCCGGCGGTTTTCGCCTACTGATTTTGCTGGTCACCGCCGCAGCTGTGCTGCTGAGCGTTGGCGTATCACTGATCATCATCAACAAGCTGAAATCCACCCTTGGGGCCGAACCCTATGAAGTCGCCCAGGCAATTCAGCGCCTGGCCAATGGCGACCTTAACCAGCGTATCCAGACCCGTTACCCGCAGAGCGTCATGGGCGCCCTGCAGGACACGGTCAAACACCTGGCCGAAACCATCACCCAGGTGCGCAGCGCTGCCCGTGAACTGACCCTGGCCTCAGACCAACTGCTCACCACCTCTGACAGCAACAATCAGCAAATCCGCCTGCAGTCCAGCGAGGCCGAACAGATGGCCACCGCCATCAATCAAATGGCCGCGACCGTTAATGAAGTGGCCAACTATGCGGCCAGCGCGGCATCGGCGACACGCAACGCTGACAGTGAGGTGGCCACCGGCAATCAGGTGGTTAGCGCCACTGCCAGTGCCATTCAGAACCTCGCACGCACCCTGGAGAGCGCCGCCGAAAGTGTGCAGCAGGTGTCCAGCGACAGCGAAAACATCGAAAAAATCATCGAGGTGATCACTGCCATCGCCGAGCAAACCAACCTGCTCGCCCTGAATGCCGCCATTGAGGCCGCTCGGGCCGGCGAACATGGCCGCGGCTTTGCCGTGGTGGCCGATGAAGTGCGCTCCCTGGCGACCCGCACTCAGGACTCCACGCGGGAAATCCGCGGCATGATCGGCAAGCTGCAGGAAGGTGCCGGCAAGGCCGCTGAAGTGATGCGCAACAGCCGCCAACTGGCGCAGCAAACCGTCGAGCAAACCGGTCAGGCAGAAACCGCGCTGAACAAAATCCGCAGTGAAGTCACGGCCATCAACGACATGAACGCGCAGATTGCTAGCGCCTCGGAAGAGCAAAGCGCGGTGGCCGAAGAGGTCAACCAGAACATCAACCGCATCCACAACGCCACCCTGGAAACCTCAGCCGGCTCCGAGCAAGTGGCGGCGTCCAGCCGTGAACTGACCACCCTGGCGAACCGTCTGACCGACAAGGTCAGCTTCTTCAAGCTGTAGCACCCGCTCTATCTGGGCCGCCAGGCCAGGCGCACTGGCGGTGCCCCTAACACCTGGCTGCGGCGCAGCTGAAACCTTTGCTTGAACATTAGCCGCAGCCAAAATCAGGTCAGTCGGCTAATTTACTTCTCTGTTCAATTCAGGCATCAGGCATGGACTCGATAACCCAGGCGGTACTTGGCGCCAGCATTCAGGGCGCACTGCTCGGCCGCTGGCAAGGCCGCAAGGCGCTGCTGTATGGCGCTATGCTCGGCACCCTGCCGGATCTGGATGTGGTGATTGATTACGGCGACGCCGTGGCCGACATGACTTACCACCGAGGTTTCAGCCACTCGCTGTTTGTCCTCACCGGCGTGGCCCTGCTGTTGACCTGGCTAACCCGGCGCTTTCGACATAACCCCGGTTACTCCTCACAACGGCTGTTTCTAACAACATGGCTGGTGTTGATTACCCACCCGCTGCTCGACAGTTTCACCAGCTATGGCACGCAATTGTTCTGGCCGCTAACGCCGATTCCTACGGCCTGGTCGAGCATCTTTATCATCGACCCGCTCTACACCGTGCCGCTGCTGATTGCCGTGGCACTGGGGCTGCTGTTTGGCTTGCGCGATAAAGCGGTCAAAGCCCCGGCACTGGCGTTGCTGGTTTCATCGCTGTACCTGGCCTCGACCTTGGGCGGCAAATACATGGCCGAACAGCGCGTAGAAGCCGAACTGGCGCGCCAAGGCATACAGGCGCAGCAACTGTTCAGCACGCCGACGCCGTTCAACAGCCTGTTGTGGCGGGTGATTGTGCTGGACGGTGAGGATTACCACGAGGCGCTGGTCAGCTGGTTCGACGCGGCCCCACCGCAGCTGCAGCGCATCCCGCGTGGCACGCACCTGGCAGCCGCGCTGGCCGACTCGCCGGCGCATGCGCGTCTCGCCTGGTTTACTAATGGCGTACTGCGTTACGACCAGTTGGGCGAACAGCTGGTGGTCACCGATATTCGCCTGGGCATGACCGGCTTTCACCCGTTCCGCTTCGCCTTCGCTAACCGGGAAAACGGCCAATGGCGCGTCGCTGACGAGATTCAGCGCCTGCCGACTGAACGCGGTGATTTATCGCGGCTAAAACTGCTGTGGGCACGCACCTGGCAACCTGAGGTGCAAGTGCCACTGCTGGCCTGGGCCGATGAGCTACGCAGAACGCCGCTGGCCCGCCGCGATGGCCAATAGCGTCTGGTGCGCCGGCATTGAGTGAGCCCAGCCTAAGAACCGCCAACTCAGCTGCGGAACTGCGCCACCAGGCCCTGTAGTTCAACGCCCAGGCGCGCCAGCTCGGCGCTGGAAGCAGCAGTCTGCTGACTGGCGCTGGCGCTTTGCTCGCCGATATCGCGCACCCGCGTCACGCTTTCACTGATGGTCTCGGCCACCGCACTCTGCTCTTCGGCGGCGGCCGCAATTTGCTGGTTCATCTGTTCAATAGTGCTCACCGCCTGGGTGATCCGCCCCAGCGCGTCCCCCGCTTCACCCGCGAGAGTCACCGTGCGCTGAGTCAAGGTGCGGCTGCTGTCCATTTTCTCCACGGCGCCCTTGGCCAGGCGCTGCAGACTGGCGATCAACCCTTCGATTTCCTCGGTGGAGTCCTGCGCACGCTTGGCCAAAGCGCGCACCTCATCGGCAACCACGGCAAAGCCACGGCCCTGTTCGCCAGCCCGTGCAGCCTCGATGGCCGCATTCAGTGCGAGCAGGTTGGTCTGCTCAGCCACATTGCGGATGACTTCCAATACGCCGCCGATGCGCGCGCTCTCTTGGTTCAACGCCGCAATGGCTTCGGCGGACTCTTCCACCTCGGTGGCCAGTTGGCCGATCTGACTGACCGTTTGCTGCACCACCTGATTACCCTGCTGCGCTTCGTTGTCGGCCACGCGGGCGGCCAGCGATGCTTGCTCGGCGTTCTGCGCCACTTCCTGCACGGTGGCGGCCATTTGGTGCATAGCGGTGGCGGTTTGTTCGGTTTCCATTTTTTGGCTCAGCACGCCGGCACTGGTTTGTGCCGTAATCGCCGAAAGCTGCTCGGCGGCCGCGGCAATCTGGCTCACCCCACCACCAATACGCCCAACCAGGCTACGCAGGCTGACACTCATCACCTGCATGGCGGCCATTAACTGACCAGGCTCATCACGTCGATCTTCGGGCAGATCATGGCTCAGGTCGCCGGCGGCAATACGCTGGGCAAACAGCACGGTTTGCTGCAACGGCGCGACAATCAAACGGGAAATGACCAGCGCCGCCAGCATGCCCAAGATCACAGCAGCAATGCCCATGGCACCGAGCATCATTAAGGCCTGACGGCTGTCTGCAGCCATGGCTTGCTCTTGCTGCGTTTTGCGTTGTTCCACCAAGGCGAGCAACGCGCGGGCCTGCTCAAGCATCTGCGCTTCGCTCTGCTGACTCTGTTCGCGCACCTGGCGGTAATTGGTAAATGCCTGTTGATACAGCGTCAGGGCTTGCAAGGCGGTCTCGATTGAGCGCTTTTGCTCATCATCCAGCCAGACCATCAGGCTACGCGCCACGCTTTGCAGGTCATCGTTGATGTAGGTCCACTCATCTAAGGCGTCGCTTGAACCCTCGATGATGTACTGGCTTTCATAGCCGCGCAGGTCAAGCATGCGTTTGCTCAGACCCGAGGCAGTTTCCGCCAGGGTCAGCGGGTCGCTGCCGCGCAGCTTGTCGCCCTCTAGGCGTAATTCACGCACGGCGTCATACATATCCAGCTCAATCACATCGAACTGATCACGCGCTTCACCCGCCGCCTCACGCATCTGCGTACGTGCCGCGCGGGCATTGTTTTGCTGCTCAACAAAACTGTCGAACTGCTGGCGATAGGCGTCGAGTGCCTGCTGCATGCCGTTCAAGCCTGCTTGGTCAGCACGGGCAGCGGCTGCCAGTTGTTGAGCCAATGCCGAGCTGGCACGGTCCAACTGCGCATGCATTTGAGCCGCCGCCTCGCTGCTCTGGCGCAGGGCGTAATCACGCTCAGCACGGCGCGCTTGCAACACCTCGGCATCGATTGCTGACAGGCCACGGGTCCTGGCATTGCCTTCCAGCACGGCTTGAACCGCGAGAAAGCCACTGCCGGTCACGGCAACGGTGAGCAACAGCACCAGGCCGAAGCCGCACATAAGCTTTTTACTGACAGACAAGTCGGCCAACAGGCGGGGGACAGAAGAAGACATAACGACAGCTCCGTTTTTATTATCGAGTGCAGCCCGACATGGCAATGACGGTATGGTCAGCGCACGCACACCAGCTAGCAGCTTAGCCCGGCTTTACTGCAACCCTTGCGCCAGCTCGCTGCTGTGCCTCGGCAAAACATCAAAGGCCTCGCCAACGCCAGAGCCCACGGTTTTTTTGGTCACGCAGCGGCGTTGAGCAGCTGGCTAGAAACCGCCTTTCGCCGGACGCATCGGCAAGTTTCCGCTGATCGCCCGGCAACAGTGGCGAGTAGCCGCCAAAAAATATTCGCCAATGTGATGGCGAAACCCCCTAATCCACCGGCAAGAAAAAGGGCGCACGGCTTTCGCCCATGCGCCCTCTGCTGCTTTTGCTGCTCAGTGCGTCTGGCTTATCGCCCCGCGAGCGCCGGCACGACCCGAGGGCGCAGCACTTCGCCCAATATTGCCAGCACACCAATGGCACCGGCGATCCAGTACCAATGAGCAACCGGGTCAAACATCAACCAGCCCAGGGCATGCAGGAACACCACCATGATCAGCACCGGGCTGACGTAGCGCACCATAAACAGCCACAAGGCGTAGCCCAGCGGCGGCAGGCCCAGCTCGTCACGCATGATCTCGCTGCGCAGTGCATAACCGGCCAGCAAGACGATAAAGATCCCGCCCAGCGGCATCATCCAGCGTGAGGTCAGGTAATCCAGCCAATCGAAGAAGTTCTTGCCCATGGGGGTCCAGCCCGCCATCAGGTTGAACGACAGCATGGCCAGCAGGCTAATAACCAGTAGCACCGCACCGGCAGCCGCCGCGGCCTTGAAGCGGCTTACGCCGTACTTCTCATTCAGGTAAGCCACGGTCGCTTCGATCATCGAGATGGCTGAAGTCAACGCTGCAATCGACACCATGGCGAAGAACAGCGCACCAAAGGCGGTACCAAACGGCATCTGCTGGAAGGCCAGCGGCAGGCTCATAAAGATCAGCCCCGGGCCCGCGCTTGGGCTCATGCCGTTGGCAAAGATAATCGGGAAGATCGCCAAGCCAGCCAACAGCGCCACACAGGTGTCACAGATGGCCACAACAAAGGTGGTGCGCGCCACCGACTGGCCATCCGGCAAGTAGGAGCCGTAGGTGAGAATCGCCCCAGAGGCCAGGCTCAGGGTGAAGAAGGCATGACCCAAGGCAGCCAGCAGCGCTTCACCGGTGATTTTCGAGGCATCGAAGCTGAACAGGAAGTCGAAGCCCGCACTGAAGCCGCCACTGGTGAAGGCGTAGCCCACCAACACCACGAGCATGACGGCCAGCCCCGGCATCATCCAGCGCACGGCATTTTCGATGCCCTTTTGTACGCCTTTGGCCACGATCCACAGGGTCAGCAGCGCCACCAGCACGCTCCAGCCGCCGAGCTGCCAGGGGTTGGCGTTGTGCGCCTCAAACACCCCGGCCAGCGCATCAACACTGGTCGCCGCCAAGGAACCGTCGAGCATTTTCACCGTATAGGCAAACGCCCAACCCGCCACCACCACGTAGAAACACAGGATCATAAAGCCGGCGAGCATGGCCATGCCGCCCACGGCCTTCCACAATGGGTTGCCGCCATTCTCTTTAACCACCCGGCCGATCGCATCAATCGGGCTGCCACGGCCGCGCCGGCCAATGGCGATCTCGGTCATCATCACCGGAATACCAATGGCCAGAATGCAGGCCAGGTACATCAGCACAAACGCACCACCGCCGTATTCGCCGGTGATGTAAGGAAACTTCCAGATATTGCCCAGCCCCACAGCGGAGCCAGTAGCAGCAAGGATAAAGCCCCAGCGCGAGAGCCAGAGGTTCTTGGGTTTTTCACGAGTCATGCGTCACCTGTTTGTTTTTATCTGTGACGAAATAGAACCCGCTGCGCTTGTGGCGCGGCGGAGTGGCAAGGCATCCAGAGGGTGTAAGGCAGCCGATCTGGCCACCGAACACGCTCTGCAAAACCGGATTCGCCAGACCCCAGTGGCGGCGAAGCCGGCTGGGATCACTGGGCGTCGGATTGCACCTCCGGCGCAGCCTGCTTAAAGGCATCCAGAGACTCACAACGCGCCGCCATGGCGAGGATGCGTGGGTACGCATCAAGGTCACAGTTAAAACGGCGCGCATTATACAACTGCGGGATCAGACACGCTTCCAGATATCCGGGTTGTTCGCCGAGTGACAGGCGATCATTGAAGACCACCAGGCCGGCTTCGACCGCGGCCAGGCCTTTGTGCAGCCAATGGCGGTACCAGGCATCCTTGGCTTGCTCCCCCACGGCCAGTTCGCCAGTCAGGTATTGCAACACCCGCAGGTTGTTTAGCGGGTGCAGGTCGCAGGCGATATGCAGCGCCAGAGCGCGCACCTGAGCGCGTTGCGCCGGGGCGCGGGGGAGTAGCGGCGTATCGGGGAACATCTCATCGAGGTATTCAAGGATGGCCAGCGACTGGGCAATGCGCACCCCGCCGTTGCCGTGATCGACCAGCAGCGGTAACAGTTCCTGCGGGTTCAGCGCTTGATAGTCAGTGCTGTGCTGCTGACCGCCATCCTTAACCAGATGCACCGGCACTTGCTCATAGGCCAAACCTTTGAGGTTGAGCGCAATGCGCACCCGGTAGGCGGCGCTGGAGCGCCAATAGCCATAGAGCGTCAACATGGCAAATAGCCTCCGAGCCAAAGCGTAGGATGGGTTGAGCCTGCGATACCCATCGTCCCGGATTGATGGGTATCGCTGCGCTCAACCCATCCTACGGATTCAAAGCTCATACTTTTCCACCGCCTGATCGATTGCGCCGAACAGGCTGTGCCCGGCAGCGTCGAACATCTCGATGCGTACCCGATCACCGAACTTGAGGAACGGGGTTTTCGCCTCGCCACTTTCGATGATTTCCAGCATGCGTTTTTCTGCCAGGCAGCTGGAGCCGGCGCTGCGGTCGTAGTTCGATACGGTGCCGGAACCGATGATGGTGCCACTGCCCAGCGGGCGGGTCTTGGCCGCGTGAGCCACCAGGGTCGGGAAGTTGAAAGTCATGTCAACGCCGGCATTCGGCTGGCCGAACAACGCGCCATTGATATGCGAGACCAGCGGCCGATGCACCTTGCCATCGCGCCAGGTGTCGCCCAGCTCATCCGGGGTAATCGCCACCGGCGAGAAGCTCGACGACGGCTTGCTCTGGTAAAAACCGAAGCCCTTGGCCAACTCACCGGGAATCAGGTTACGCAGCGACACATCGTTAACCAGCATCAGCAACTGGATATGCCCGGCGGCCTCGGCAGTGGTTGCGCCCATCGGCACGTCGTCGGTGATCACCGCGATTTCGGCCTCCAGGTCGATGCCCCAAGCCTCGTCGGCCATCTGAATCGGGCTGTGCGGCGGGATAAAGCAGTCGGCGCCGCCCTGGTACATCAGCGGGTCATGCCAGAAGCTTTCCGGAATTTCGGCACCACGCGCCTTACGTACCAGCTCCACATGATTGACGTAGGCGCTGCCGTCGGCCCAGTGATAGGCGCGCGGCAACGGACTGTGGCAGGCCGCCTGATCGAAGGCAAATGCACCTTCTTCCAGACCATCATTCAAATGCTGGTAGACCGCCTCCAGCTTGGGCTTGGCCACCGCCCAGTTATCCAGCGCGGCCTGCAGGGTGGCGGCAATCGCCGGGACTTCGGTGGCGCGGCTTAGATCGCGCGATACCACAACGAGCACGCCGTCGCGGCCTTGCTTCAGTGATGCGAGTTTCATCAGGATTCCTTGCCCGGCGCACGCCAGGAGTTCACATATTCGGGGACATCCACACCAGCGGCGGCTTCGCCGACATCCAAGGCACGGCGGGTATCGATCATCACCGCCACTTCATCGATAAAGGTCGCCGGATCGGTCTGCGCCTTTTTCAGCGCCTTGGGGTGCGGGCCATGAGGGAAGCCACACGGGTGCAAGGTGACCATGCCCTGCTCGATGTTGTCGCGGCTGAAGAAGTTGCCACGGTGATAGAACAGCACTTCGTCGTAGTCGTCGTTGTTGTGATAGAACGGCACCTTCAGCGCGCCGGGGTCGCTTTCCACCGGTCGCGGAGTAAAGGTGCAGATCACAAAGCCATTGGCGACAAAAGTGGTGTGCGCCGAAGGCGGCAGGTGGTAGCGGTGGCTCATCAAGGGGCGAATATCGCGCCAATTGAGCCGTACCACGGTGTTGTCACCATGCCAGCCGACCACATCCAGCGGGTTGTAGGGATAGGTCACTGTGCTGATCTGACCACGGCGCTTGATGCGGATCTGCCAGGTGTTCTCGTCCTGCTGGGCCTTGAAGGCGTCATCGATACGCGGATGATCGAGCACCGCCGGGTCGAAGATCGCTTGCGGGCCAACCAGGCCTTTGTCCGGCAGCTGATAGGCGCCGTCGGTGCTTTCGATCAGCAGCATAAAGGTCGGCTCATCGGCCTCGATGCGCCAAGCTGTACCGCGAGGAATCAGCAAGTAATCACCGTCGCGATAGGTCAGATGGCCGAAATCGCAGTAGAAGTGCCCTGCGCCCTCATGAATAAACAGCAGGTCATCGCCGTCGGCGTTGCGTACCAAATGGCGCATGGCGCCGTGGGTTTTCCACACGCGCAGCTTCACATCGCTGTTATGCAGAGTCAGCGGCGCAGCCAGCGGGCAATCACGCTCGCTGGAAATATCATTGAAGTTGAACGCATGCGGGCGCAGCGGCCCTTCCCAGTCGATCCAACCAGTCGGCGGGTGTTTATGGTGCAGATGCGCCGTGGGGCCGAAGAAGCCCTCGCGGCCCATCTCGCGTTCATAGGTGCCTTCGGGAAAGTCACAGTGCGCCTGACGCGAGTACTCGCCTTCACGCAGGGGAAAACTGATCCAGTTACGGCTCATGGCCGGTATCTCCTAAATACGGCGTTTCGTAGGGTGGGTTAGGCGCAGGCACGATGTTCAAAATCAACCAGGATGCCGGTGCGCCGTAACCCACCCTACGGTTTACCGATCAATCGGCTTTGATCACGCCGCGCTTGATCTGGTCTTCTTCAATCGACTCGAACAACGCCTTGAAATTACCCTCGCCAAAGCCCTGATTACCCTTGCGCTGGATGATTTCGAAGAAGATCGGCCCAATCACCGTGTTGGTGAAAATCTGCAGAAGGATGCCGTCATCACCTGGCGCGCCATCGATCAAAATGCTCAATTCACGCAGCACATCGGTCGGCTCGCCATGCCCGGCCACGCGAGTGTCGACCTTGTCGTAATAGGTGCCTGGGGTGACCATGAAATCCACACCATTGGCGCGCAGCTGGCGCACGGTGGCGTAGATATCCTCGGTACTCAGGGCGATGTGCTGGATGCCTTCACCCTGGTACTCGCGGATAAATTCCTCGATCTGCGACTTGTCGTCGGCTGACTCATTGATCGGGATACGGATCTTGCCGCACGGCGCGGTCATCGCCCGCGACAGCAGACCGGTGAGTTTGCCTTCAATATCGAAGTAGCGAATCTCGCGGAAGTTGGCGATGCGCTCGTAGAAGCCCGACCACACATCCATCTGCCCGCGTTTAACGTTGTGGGTCAGGTGGTCCAGCTCTTTCAGGCCGACCGAGTTGTCGTTTGGCGTGCGGCCTTCGATGTATTCAAAGTCGACGTCGTAAATGCTCTTGTCGCCGTAACGATCGACCAGGTACAGCAAGGAGCCGCCGATACCCTCAACGCAGGGGATATTCAGCTCGCCGAAGTTGGCATGGCTGCCGACCAGTTTGGCGCCCTGGGACTCCACATAGGCCGCCGCCTGGGCGGCGTTCTGCACGCGGAAGGCCATGGCGCAGGCGCTTGGGCCATGCTTCAGACCGAACTCGCGCACATGCCCAGTCGGGCTGCCGTTGAGGACGAAGTTGATGTCGTTCTGCTGGAACAGCCAGACCTCTTTCGAGCGGTGCTTGGCGGTTTCGGTAAAGCCCATGGCGGTGAACAGCTCACGCAGCTGTTGAATGCCTTCCGGGGTCGGTGCGGTGTACTCGACGAACTCAAAGCCGTCGGTGCCAATCGGGTTGTGCTGTTCGATCTTGTTCACGGCGTTCATTGCGCCTCCTCGTTGTTGTTTTGATCAACCGCTGCGACGTCGCGTCGCACGGTGCGGATTGACCTCATAACAACCGAGCGCAGCCCTGCTCACAAGCCGGCCCAGAGCACACTGCTCCAGGCTTACTCATAGCTTTCGGCAAGTTTTTAATACAGCCAGAAAAACAGCGGGAATGCTGACCGAAAGCACCCGCCCCGCGTAACGATAAATTTACAAAGCGGTCGATTTAACTGCCAAGTGCAGGACAGCAGCGCTTCTAACCTATTTGAAACCCACAACAAATCGCGGGCACGGCCCGTACCTACGATTAGGGTGTGTCCGTAGGAGCGGGCAATGCCCGCGGGAAAGTGTTGTTTTCGCTAGGAGCCGTAGGGTTTTGCCCAGCGCAGCTATCAGTGCTGCAGATGGCCGTAGAGCTTGGCGTAGAGCCCACCCTCGGCAATCAATTCTTGGTGGCCGCCGTCTTCGGCGATGCTGCCGCCGTCGAATACCAGCACCCGATCGGCCTGTTTCACCGCGCTCAGGCGGTGAGCGATGATCAGCGTGGTGCGGCCGCGTAGGAACTGGTTGAGGGCTTGGTGCAGGGCATATTCAGTCGCGGCATCCAGCGCCGAGGTAGCTTCATCGAGAATCACCACTTTCGGCTCGGCCAGCACCATCCGCGCAATGGCCAAGCGCTGACGCTGACCGCCAGAGAGGCGTACGCCGGAACGCCCGACAATGCTGTCCAAGCCTTGCGGCAAGGCGCGAATGGTGCCGGCCAGCTGGGCAATTTCCAGTGCACGCCAGCAGAACTCATCACTGCGTTCACGGCCCATGCACAGGTTGGCGCGTACCGTGTCGTTGAACAGTGCAGGATGTTGCAACACCACGGCAACATGCTCACGCACCGTTTCCAGACCGATCTCTTGCTGGCTGCTGCCACCAAAGCGAATGGTCCCAGCCTGCGGCGTATAGAGCCCGAGCAGGAGTTGCACCAAGGTGCTTTTGCCACCGCCGCTGGCGCCGACAATTGCGACCTTCTCCCCTGGCGCGATGCTCAAGTTGAGGTTATTCAGCACTGGCTCATCGTTGTAGGCAAAGGTCAGGCCGCTAACCTCAATGCCCACCGTATCGCGCCCCTTGAACGGGTCAACCTGGCCGGGATACTGCGGCTCATCCTGGCGCGCCAGCAGTTCATTGATCCGGCTTAAGGCGCCGCCGGCGGCATAATAGGCGTATTGCAGGCTGAGCAACTGCTCGACCGGGCCGATCATAAACCACAGGTAACTGAACACTGCGAGCATCTGGCCGATCGACAGGTCGGAAAACAGCACAGTGAGCATGGCCGCCGCGCGGAACACGTCGATACCAAACTGAAACAGCAAGCCACTGGCGCGGTTGGAAGCATCGGTCTTCCATTGCGAGTTCACCGCAAAGTCGCGTACTTCCTTGGCCCGGCCACCGAGGCGGCCGAGGAAAAAGCCCTGACGGTTGCCGGCGCGGATTTCCTGAATGGCTTCCAATGTTTCCGTCAGCGCCTGGGTAAAGCGCGAGGTGCTGTCGTTTTCCAGTTTTTTAAGGTGTTTGACCCGCTTGCCCAACTGCACCGTGGCATAGATCACCAGCGGATTGAACAGCAGAATCAGCAACGCCAGCTGCCAGTGCATCCAAATCAGAATCGCCGAGGTGCCGGCCAGGGTCAGCATGGCCACCAGGAAACGGCTGAGGGTTTCGCCAACGAACTTGTCGAGGGTGTCCAGGTCCGTAACCAGGTGCGTGGTTACGGTACCGCCACCGAGGCTTTCATATTCAGCCAGGGAAATCCGCTTGAGGCGCTCGATCAGGCGAATACGGATGCGGTAAACGATGTCTTTGGAGAGGCGCGCGAACAACCGCGCCTGCAGCACGTTAAACACCAATGCACCGCCGCGCAGGAACAAGGTCAGCACCAGCATCAGGCCGATATAGCCGGCTGCTGTTTCCCAGTCGCTCGGCAGGAAGTTATCCATCACCTTGAGCGCGGCATCGCCGTCGTTGAGCAGCACTTCGTCGACCAGTAAAGGCAGCAGCAGCGGGATCGGCACGCTGCACAGCGTGGCCAAGACCGCGACACAATTGGCCCAGACCAAGGCTTTTTTATGCTGCAGGGCCAGCCGGCGTATTTCTGCCCAGCTCAGGCGATCAAGCATGTTCAACACGCTCCAGCCAGCGCGACAGCAAGGGCTGCAACACATCAAGCGGCTGGTAGCCGTTCGTCAGCAGCGCCAGTTGGCCGTTGCGTTCAGCCAACAGGGTGGGGAAACCGGCAATTCCCAAATCCTGGCTCCAGCTAAAGTCGGCGGCGGTGGCTGCACGCTGCGCGGCGCTGTCGAACGCCTCGGCGAACTCGCTACGTGCAAGCCCAGCACGCTCAGCCAACTCCACCAATACGCTGGCGCGGGTGACATCTACGCCCTCTTTGTAGAACGCGCGCTGAATCAACTGGGCCAACGGCCAGGTCAGTTGCGGGTCAAGATGGCGGGCCGTCACCAAGGCGCGGCAAGCCGGCTCGGTGTCGTACACCAAGCCTTCGGGCAAACCTTCATTAAAATTGAACAGCTGGCCAGTGCTGGCATTCACCGCCTGCCAGTAACCCAGGTAACGCACCCGCGCGGCAGCATCAATGGCAACGCTGTCGCGGCGCAAACCACCGAGTACCAGCTGCAGGCCAACCCCGGACGCAGCGGCCTGCTCGGCGAAGGACTCCAGCACCGGAGCAAACCCCCAGCACCACGAACACATCGGGTCCATCACATACAGCAGGCGTGCATGCATGCTCAGGCCTCGCGCGCTTGGCGATGGTTGTAGCCCAAGGGGTGTGGTTGATTGCGCGCCTTGGCCAGTTCGATTTGACGCTGGCGTTCACGGGCACCGGCGCGGGTTTTCTCCGGCAGCGAATCCCAGCAGTGCGGGCAGCTGACACCTGGGGTGTACAGCTCGGACTGACGATCCGCCACGGAAACCGGCGTGCGGCAGGCGTGGCACTGGTCGTAGTCGCCTTCCGTCAGGTCATGACGCACGGTCACGCGGTTATCGAACACAAAGCAGTCACCCTGCCATTTGGTTTGTTCCTGCGGCACTTCCTCCAGGTACTTGAGGATGCCGCCCTTGAGGTGAAAGACCTCTTCAAAGCCTTCGCCGAGCATGTAGCTGGAGGCTTTCTCGCAGCGGATGCCGCCGGTGCAGAACATCGCGACTTTCTTGTGTTTGGCCGGGTCGAAGTGCGCCTTGATGTACTCGGGGAACTCGCGGAACGACTTGGTTTTTGGGTCTACCGCGCCTTCAAAAGTGCCAATCGACACCTCGTAGTCGTTGCGTGTATCAATCAGCAGTACTTCCGGGTCGCTGATCAGCGCGTTCCAATCTTTGGGCTCAACGTAGGTGCCAACCTTCTGATTCGGGTCGACGCCAGGCACACCGAGGGTGACGATTTCTTTCTTTAACTTGACCTTAGTGCGGTAGAACGGCTGCTCATCGCAATAGGACTCTTTGTGATCGATATCGGCCAGGCGCGCATCCAGGCCAAACCAGGCCAGCAGGCCATCAATACCGGCGCGGCTGCCAGACACGGTGCCGTTAATGCCCTCTTCGGCAATCAGCAACGTGCCCTTGATGCCGTTATCCAGCATGGCTTGCAGCAGCGGCTCACGCAGCTCATGAAAATCTGGCAGGGAAACGAATTTATACAGCGCGGCGACAACGATCTTGTCAGTCATGGGTATGTCCTTCAGTAGTCGCCCACGTAAAGGGCGGACTGGGATAGATAAAATTACCGCAAGCAATTGTTCACCTTGCTTCGCGGCGAGTTACAACGTGACCGCCAGGTGCAGCGGTGCACAAACAAATACGCCGGCGCTAGGCCGGCGGGGCGACAGTTTACTGTCCTTGAGGAACGCCGTGTAGAGGCGAATTGCCTCAGTGGCCGCCTTTGCAGGTGGGAGAGGCAGGTGCCACGCCCTGCTGCGACCATTCATCCGGGGTGTAGGTGTGCAGCGCCAGAGCATGAATCTGCCCCATCAACTCACCCAGGCAGGCATACGTCTTCTGGTGGCGTTTAACCGCATTCAGCCCCGCAAACTGCTCGCTGACGACCACGGCTTTGTAGTGGGTTTCCAGGCCACGGCTGTGCATGTGGCTTTCATCCAGCACTTCAAGGTGTTGGGGCTGCAGAGCCTGTAAAGCTTCCTGCAACAGATCGATCTTCGGCATCACGGGGCTCACTCAGGGCTTCTTAGGGGTTAGTTTTGTGGTCATTTCTGCCAGCAATTGATTGACCTTGGGCACTGCTGCTTCCAGCTTGCTCTGAGTCAATTGCGCCGACTGCGCCGTCAACGTAGGCATCTGCTCCAGCACTTTCTTGCCCAGCGGCGATTCGTAGAAGCGGATCAGGTCTTGCATTTCCTGCTCGTTGAACGTGCGGGTGTAGAGCTTGACCATGTCCGGCTTGAGTTTGTCCCAGCCCACGGCCTGTTCAAGGGCCGTATTGGCCTGAGCCTGATAGGTTTCCAGTACGGCCTTTTCACTTTGCGGGGCATTGCTCTCGGCAAAACGCTGGGCAAACATCTGCTGCACCTGCGCATACACCGGCACCGCCAGCTTGTCGGCACGCGCCAATAACAGGAAGCGCTCGGCATCCGCGGCATGGCTCTTGGCATCGGCGAAAACCTGTGCGCTACCGCACGTCAGCAATAAGGCAGCACAAAAGGCGGGTAAACGTGACATGTACTACTCCTGAACATGAAGAGCCCTGTTTGACTCAATTGACGGCATTTTGTGCCCAAGCGCTTGTCCTACTCAAGCATGGACGGCGGCCCAAGCAATTCACGCTACAACTGTGCACTGGCGCACAGCCTGCTTAAAGGCCAAAATGCCAGTAATTGTCGCGCTGACACGCACCGGCGCATGCTCGGTGGATTGTCCCGCAAGATTCAACATGCCCACGCCCGTAAAGGCCAAGCATTCGCACACACATGGACGTGCCCAATGAACAGCCTCACCCTGCCTGAGCCTTTCGCCGCCCTCGCGCTATGCGACAGCCGCGGTCAGCTCAACCCTCAAGCGATTGGTTGGTCACCCCGGCCCATGGTTGATTGCGCCATCCCCGGCCATTTTGGTCGGCGCAAGCGCTGGAACCACTGGTGCATCACCACACCGCACTGGATGCTGTCTTTTACCCAGGCCGACCTCGACTACCTGGGTTATGCCGCCGCTTATTTTCTTGACCTGGAAACCGGTCAGGCCGCCGCTTTCAGCCAATTCCACCTGCTCGGTCGCGGCCATGATCTGCCAGACCAACCGCAGAAAAGTCACGCGTTCAACCACCCTCACCTGCAATTACGTGTCGCTGAACAAGCGGGTCGCAGCTGCATTACCATCAATGCCTCGAGCATTGGCGGTCAGCCGTTGCAGGTTGATCTGGATGTCCAACGTCCGGCTCACCTCGACTCAGTCAACCTGGTCGCCCCGCTGGGCCCGAAGTGCTTCCATGCCACCAGCCGTCATCTTGGCCTGCCCTGCAGCGGCAGCGTGCGCTTGGGTAAACAGCAGTACAGCTGTCCCACCGGGCAAAGTTTTGCCTCGCTGGACTTCGGTAGTGGCGTCTGGCCGCTCAACAGCCACTGGACCCGCGCCGCCTTCGCTGCGCCAGGCGGCATTGCCGGCAACTTTGGTTCGGGCTGGACGGACTACAGCGGCCTGTCGGAAAACACCCTGTGGTTTGGCGGCGAACTGCAACATCTGGATATTCCCATCACCATCACCCAGTCACCGCATAGCTCGCTGGCGCCCTGGCAGCTGCGTAGCCCGGATAACAGCGTTAACTTGACCTTTACCCCACGCCAACGCCATAAGGCCTACCGCCGGCTAGGACCGTTTTATGCCGATACGCGGCAGTGGTTCGGCCATTTCGACGGGGTCTTGCATGGCCCGCAAGGCGAGCGCGTGCCCGTCCAAAATGCCCTTGGCTGGCTTGGCGACACTCGCGCACGCTGGTAGAAGAGCCTCAATGTTGAACCTCTGCGCCTAGTGAGCGACCTAAGCTGAGATAAGGCCGTGCCAGGCAATGGCCCGGCCATCCTTAATGCTGCATGCGCCACAATCAGGAGAGCCGCCATGAGCCGCACTGAAACCGACAGCCTGGGCCCGATTGAAGTACCGGATGAGGCTTACTGGGGCGCACAGACCCAGCGTTCATTGATCAACTTTGCAATCAGTCAGGAGCGCATGCCGTTGCCGGTGGTGCATGCCCTGGCGCTGATCAAAAAGGCTGCGGCACGCGTCAACCAACGTATTGGCGAGTTACCCGCCGACCTGGCCAGGCTGATCGAGCAAGCCGCCGACGAGGTGCTGACCGGTCAACACGATGGGCAATTCCCGCTCATGGTCTGGCAGACCGGCAGCGGCACGCAGAGCAATATGAACGTCAATGAAGTCATCGCTGGGCGAGCCAATGAGCTGGCCGGTAATGGCCGTGGCGGCAAGTCACCCGTGCACCCCAACGACCATGTCAATCGTGCACAAAGCTCCAACGACAGCTTCCCTACCGCCATGCATATCGCCGCTGCGCAGGCCGTGCAGCAGCAACTGTTGCCGGCCATCCGTGAGTTGCGTGAAGGCCTGCAGGAACAGGCCGAGCGCCATGCCCATCTGCTCAAGACGGGGCGCACGCACATGATGGACGCCACGCCGATGACCTTCGGCCAGGAGCTGTCGGCCTTTGTCGCCCAACTGGGTTACGCCGAACGGGCCATTCAGGTCGCCCTGCCCGCCGTCTGCGAGCTGGCCCAAGGCGGCACGGCCGTGGGCACCGGACTGAATTCGCCGCAAGGCTTTGCCGAAGCCATGGCCGCCGAACTGGGCCCACTGAGCGGCCTGCCACTGGTCAGCGCACCCAATAAATTTGCCGCCCTGGCGGGCCATGAGCCGCTGGTAACGTTGTCGGGCGCGTTGAAAACCCTCGCCGTGGTGCTGATGAAACTGGCCAACGACTTACGTTTATTGGGCTCCGGGCCGCGTGCAGGGATTGCCGAAGTCCGCCTGCCGGCCAATGAGCCTGGCAGCTCGATCATGCCGGGCAAGGTCAACCCAACCCAGTGTGAGGCACTGTCGATGCTGGCCTGCCAGGTGCTGGGTAACGACACCACCATTGCCTTTGCCGCGAGCCAGGGGCATCTGCAGCTAAACGTGTTTAAACCGGTGATCATTCACAACCTGCTGCAATCGGTACGCTTGCTGGCCGACGGCTGCCATAACTTTCAGCAGCATTGCATCGCCGGTCTGCAGCCGGATGCCACGCGCATGGCCGAGCACCTGGAACGCGGCCTGATGCTGGTCACCGCGCTCAACCCGCATATCGGTTACGACAAAGCAGCGCAAATCGCCAAACAGGCCTACCAGAACGGCACCACCCTGCGTGAAGCGGCGTTGCAACTGGGCTACCTGAGCAATGAGCAATTCGACGCCTGGGTGCGCCCGGAAAACATGCTGGAGGCCGGTCAACATGAGTGACGCAGCAAAGAGCGGTGCAACGCCCCTGGAAGGTGACGGCAAGCGCATCCTGATGATTCTCGGCACGCCGAAAAACAGCAGCCTGTGCCATGCATTAGGTGAAGCCTATGCCCAGGGCGCTCGCAGCAAAGGCCACGTGGTGCGCCAGTTGAAACTGGGGGAAATGAACTATGACCCGGTGCTGCGCGATGGCTACGAACAAAGCCAGCAACTGGAACCCGACCTGCTGGAAGCGCAGCGGCAGATTCATTGGGCCGAACACTTGGTATTCGTCTACCCGGTTTGGTGGGGCGGTATTCCGGCGCTGCTCAAAGGCTTTTTTGACCGCACCTTTCTGCCCGGCTTTGCCTTTAAGTACCGCAACCGCTCGCAACGCTGGGACAAACTGCTAAGCGGCCGCACCGCGGACCTGCTGGTGACCATGGACACCCCGCCTTGGTACTTCCGCTGGATCTATGGCGCGCCCGGGCATCGACAAATGACCCGTACCATTCTCGGTTTCAGCGGCATCAAAACCCGCCGCCTGGCCGAATTCGCTCCGGTACGTCCCTCCAGCGAAGAACAACGCCAGAGTTGGTTACGCCGTGCGGAAGCACTGGGCGTGCGCGCTTAAACCGATCAAGCCAGCGCGGCCAAGCGCGCCTTCCGAGCGCGCCAACCCGCCAGTAGCGAAGGCCCGAGCGCAGTTAGCGCCGAACCCATTACCACCAACACCGCGCCAGCGTAAGCCAACCAGTTGATCTGCTCCGGCTGCACATATTCAGGCCACCAACTGGCTGCCAGCGCCACCGAGATAAACGTCACCAACGGCGTAATGGCCAGCGCCGCGCTAACCCGCGAGGCCTCCCAATGGGCCAGCGCCTCGGCAAATGCGCCATAGGCCACCAGGGTATTCAGGCAGCAGGCCAACAGCAGCCAACCCTGCAGCGGGCTCAACTCCAGCGCCTGCAGTGGATGCGCCCAGGGGGTTAACAGCAAGGCGCACGCCAGATAAATCACCATCATCACCTGCAGCGAGTTCCACACCGTCAGTAACTGCTTTTGCGCCAGGCCATAAAACGCCCACACAAAGGCGGCCAGCAACACGGTCAATACGCCGGTGGTGTAAGCCGTCAGCGAGTTCAACAGCTCATCCAGACGCTGATTAAAGAACAAGGCAAAACCAACCAGCAGGACCAGCAAGCCAAGCCCCTGGCCCAGGCTGAAGCGCTCGCGAAAGACGAACAAACTGCTTATCAGCAACAAAATCGGCGCCACCTGAATCACCAGCTGAGTGGTGCCAGGGCTGAGCAAATTAAGGCCAACGAGGTACAGCACATAGTTGGCCGTCAAGCCGGCGATCGCCAGCAACAGCAACCATGCACCCTTTTTGCCCAGCGGGCGGAACGCCGGCAAGCGCCTACTGGCGGCCAAATAAGCCAGCAGAATAGAGCCAGACACCAGCAGGCGAAACCAGGTCACCGTAACCGGGTCCATGACCTGTAGCACTTGCTTGAGTTTGATCGGCAGAACGCCCCACAACACGGCGGTCAGCAACGCGAGAAACAGACCGTAGAGCCAACGACCAGAAGAAATATGCATACCGGTTCCGCAATCAACGCCTCAACCTTTGCCCAGTGCAGGTTACAACGGCGAACGTACAGTTTAGAGCGACTGCCCTAACCGGCACAGCTACAGCGAAGTGCCAGCAAAAAGCGTAACTGTACTGATAGCCGAACAACATCAGGCCAGCGAATTGGCGCCAAAACTCACCAAAAGCACGTAAAACCCTGCAAATAACCTGCAAAAACGACCATCCATCGTTAACTCAGATAGATGATCCGGTGAGGTTTAGACTCCATTTAGCAACTTATTCTTGCGGGAGTTCATCTATGTTCGGTCAACGCGCTATCGATCACAGCCCTGGCACTCACTATCGCAGCGAGCGTGTCAGCGCGGTCAACGGCCAATACTTCTTCTCCACCCGCGAGGGGTCATTGGAAGGGCCCTATTTCACGCGAACGGATGCGGAGCGTGAGATTGCTTTCTACATTCGCCGGATGATCCAGGCGAACGAGATCATCGAGAGCCGTGCGTTCTGAGTCATCGCACCCTATAAACAAAAAACCGCGATCACTCGCGGTTTTTTGTGGGTTCACGCAGATGCTGATCAGCGCACCGCTTCAAACAGCCCTGTTGCCCCCATACCGCCACCCACGCACATGGTGACGATGCCGTAACGCAGGTTGCGCCGCTGCAACTCACGCACCAGATGGCCGACTTGGCGCGAGCCAGTCATGCCAAACGGATGACCGATGGAGATGGAGCCGCCATTAACGTTGTACTTGGCGTTGTCAATCCCCAGACGGTCACGCGCGTACAGACACTGCGAGGCGAACGCCTCATTGAGTTCCCACAGGTCAATATCGGCAATGCTCAGCCCCTTGGCCTTGAGCAGCTTGGGCACCGAGAACACCGGGCCAATGCCCATTTCATCCGGCTCACAGCCCGCAGCAACAAAGCCGCGGAAAAACGCCAGTGGTTTGAGGCCCAGTTCAAGGGCTTTTTCCAGGCTCATGACCAGGGTCATCGACGCCCCGTCGGACAGCTGCGAGGCATTGCCCGCGGTGACCGAACCGTCATCGGCGAACACCGGCTTGAGCGCGGCCAGGCTTTCCAGAGTGGTGTCGGCGCGATTGCAGTCATCATGGGCGACGATGCCATCAACAATGCTCTTTTCACCGCTGGCTTTGTCCTCGACCTGATACTTGACGTGCATCGGCACGATTTCATCGTCAAACAAACCTTCAGCCTGAGCTCGCGCGGTGCGCTGCTGACTTTGCAAGGCGTAGGCGTCCTGCGCCTCACGGCTGACGTTGTAACGGCGCGCGACGATCTCGGCGGTCTGGCCCATGGGGTAATAGATACCTGGCACGTCTTTTTGCAGCACCGGGTTGAACAGGTTCTGCGTGTTCATGCTTTTCAGGGTCATGGTGATCGACTCGACACCACCGGCCACGATCACATCGCTGCAACCGGACGCCACCTGATTGGCCGCAATTGCAATGGCCTGCAGACCCGAGGAGCAATAACGGTTGAGGGTCATGCCGGCGACATTGATGCCCAGCCCCGACAGCACGGCGACGTTACGGCCGATGTTCATGCCCTGCGCGCCTTCGTTGGAGCCGGCGCCGACGATGCAGTCGTCCACTAAGGCTGGATCGATGCCAGTGCGCGCCAGCAGTGCATTGACGCAATGGGCCGCCATGTCGTCTGGACGGGTCAGATTGAACTTGCCGCGAAAAGACTTAGCCAAACCAGTCCGTACGCTGTCAACGATCACCACTTCACGCATGCTGCACCTCATTGTCATCGGGTTAAGTTGCCAATGAGAATAAGACCGAAAAATCTCGCAGGGCGATGATCATTCATCAGGCGTATGCGCAACCATCCTCTAGCGCTGACGCGCAGCCACTCAGTGCTTGTCGAACGCGGCCTCGAGCGCCTCGTTAATGGTGCGCAGCACTTTGATCCGGGCAAAGCGCTTGTCATTGGCCTCCACCAGCGTCCACGGGGCAATTTCCGTGCTGGTGCGGTCGACCATATCGCCCACTGCATCGCGGTACAGCGGCCACTTCTCGCGGTTGCGCCAATCATCTTCGGTGATCTTGAAGCGTTTGAAGGGGATCTGCTCGCGGGCTTTGAAGCGCTCTAACTGGGTTTGCTGATCAATCGACAACCAGAACTTCACCAGCACCACGCCGGCTTCGCTGAGCTGCTCTTCAAAGTCATTGATCTCGCCATAGGCACGTAACCAGTCGCCTGGTTCACAGAAGCCTTCGACCCGTTCCACCAGCACCCGGCCGTACCAGGAGCGGTCGAACAGGGTGAACTTGCCGCGCGCAGGAATATGCCGCCAGAAACGCCAGAGATACGGCTGTGCACGCTCCTCCTCGGTTGGTGCGGCCACCGGCACGATACGGTACTGGCGTGGATCGAGCGCGCCAATCACCCGGCGAATCGCCCCGCCCTTGCCGGCAGCATCGTTGCCTTCAAACACCGCGATCAGCGAATGCCGACGCATGCGCTTGTCACGCATCAAACTAGAGAGCCGCGCCTGCTCACTGATCAACTGCTCGGAGTACGCGTCCTTGTCCAAGGCCTGGGTCATGTCCAGGCTATCCAGCAGCCCGTGCTCCCCCAGACTTGAGGTCAGCGGTGCCGAATGGGGATGAGGCAGCGGCCGGCTCTTTGCCTTCAGCGCGGCTTGTAAGCCATCAAGCAGAATGCGCCCGACAGTCAAGCTGCGGTAATACTCATCCACGCCCTCCACCACATACCAGGGTGCGTAATCGCGGCTGGTCCGGCGCAAGATGCGCTCACCAACGCGCACAAATTTGTCGTAGGTTTTCGATTGCTGCCAGTCCAGCGGGCTGATCCGCCAGCTGTGCAACGGATCATCCTGCAGCGCTTTAAGGCGCGCCTTCATATGCTGCTTGGACAGGTGAAACCAGAACTTGAAGATCAGCGTGCCTTCATCACAGAGCATGCGCTCCATGCCCAGCGTGGTGTCGATGGCTTGATCGAGCACCGCATTCTTGATGCGCTTATGCACGCGTCCTTGCAGCATCTGGCTGTACCAATTGCCAAAAAACACGCCGATGCGCCCCTTGGGCGGCAGTTGTCGCCAGTAGCGCCAGGCCGACGGACGCGCCAGTTCCTCATCGGTCTGCTGGTCGAAGGTGCTGACCTGAATCAGTCGAGGGTCCATCCACTCGTTGAGCAGCTTGACCGTCTCACCCTTGCCCGCCCCTTCAACCCCATTGATCAGGATGAGGACGGCAAAGCGTCCTTGCTGCTGCAGCTCGTACTGCGCCTCCAGCAGCGCCTCGCGAAGGGCTGGTGCCTCAGCGTCGAAGGTGTCTTTATCGATGCAGCGGCCAATCTCGGCAGATTCGAACATGCTTCACTCCCTGACAATATCGCTTGAGCCTAGCGGATAAGCCGTGCCTTGGCTGGCCAAGCACGCGCCCCTTGCGGCTAACGCCGAGTAATCAGCCCTTGCTTGGCCACGCGCGTCAGCTGGCGCACAGTCTCTTCCAGCTGCGCCGCCGTCGGCGCCTGGATCACCGCCATGTCGAAGTGATTGCTGGCAAAGCGCGCCAAGGATTCACCATCGTGAACAAAATTGATCAGAAAGGTACGCGGCCCCGCCCAGCGCTTTGGCCAGCCGTCGAGGTAACGCAGCAGTGTTGGCTGGTGGCTGCCGCCAAGCAGGATTTTTGGATTGCGTTGCACCAGCCCAGAGGTGATTGGGGCCAGGCGAATAAGCGGTTGGGGACAGGTCATGGTGTGTCTCCGCCTCATTGGATCCGCTGGGCAGCGGTGAGAGGCGACACCGAACCAGCGCTTTAGCGGTATTTCGAAGCCTCTGTGGAGTACTTCTTAGGGTTGTGCTGTGAGCAAGCAACCCGGCGCCCCGCAAGTAGCTGTTTAAATCGGCGCATTGGTTGGCATCCTAGAGAAGCCCGCGTAAAGCTGTCAATACACAGCATCAAGCCCGCGTAGCCAGTTGGCCGTTCAGTCAGGGGGAATTCACCTCGCGCGGCTTGAAGTGGCATGCAAGGCGCAGCCCCACAGCACACTATTGAGGCCTCGCGACGCCCTTGCAACGTTACGCTGCGTAACAACCCCCTCCACTAACACGCGGCTAAAAGCGGCAAAAATCAGACAAAACACCTGAAATAGAGCGCTAAAGACCACTCTGCCTACTACTGGCATGCTTTCTGCCCATAACCCTCAGCTGATGTACACGCCGCAGGATCGGCGTTTTGCCTGCATGGATTGCCTTGAACAGCCCGATCAACCCTAGCGAGAGCCCCCATGAACAACAATAAGACTCTGCTCGCCCTTTGCCTCGGCGCCGGTTTACTGGCCTCTGGCAACACCCAGGCCTTCTGGTTTGGCTCCTCCGGTTACACGCAAACCAAATACCCGGTCGTCCTGGCCCATGGCATGCTCGGTTTCGACAGCCTGCTCGGTGTCGACTACTGGTACGGCATTCCAGGCGCGCTGCGTCGCGACGGGGCCAGCGTGTACATCACCGAGGTCAGCCAACTAAACACCTCCGAAGCGCGCGGCGAAGAACTGCTGGCACAGGTAGAGGAGATTGTCGCCATCAGCGGCAAGCCCAAGGTCAACCTGATCGGGCATAGCCATGGTGGGCCAACCATTCGCTATGTCGCCGCCGTCAGCCCTAACCTGATTGCCTCAGCCACCAGTGTCGGCGCACCGCATAAGGGCTCTGCAACTGCCGACTTTATCCGTCAGGTGCCGCCCGGCTCGGCCGGTGAAGCCTTGCTCGCGGGCATCGTCAATGGCCTCGGCACGTTGATCAACTTCCTTTCTGGCAGCTCTAGCACCAGCCCGCAAAACGCCTTGGGCTCATTGGAATCACTCAACAGCCAAGGTGCCGCGCGTTTCAACGCCAAGTTCCCGCAAGGCATTCCAACCACCGCCTGCGGTGAAGGCGCTTACAGCGTAGGCGGCGTGCGCTACTACTCCTGGAGCGGGACTAGCCCGGTGACCAACATCATCGACCCGAGTGACCTGCTGCTGGGTGCCACCGCGCTGACCTTCAACGGCGAAGCCAACGATGGTCTGGTCGGCCGCTGCAGCTCGCACATGGGTAAGGTGATTCGCGACAACTACCGGATGAACCACCTCGATGAGGTCAACCAGACGCTGGGGCTAACCAGCTTGTTCGAGACCGACCCGGTCACGGTCTATCGGCAACATGCCAACCGTCTGAAAAACGACGGCCTGTAATAGATGAGCCAGGGGCTGCAATCCGCCCCTGGCGTCTCTACAACCACCGTCTAAAGAGTGCCTGTGAAAAAAATCCTGCTGCTATCCCCGCTGCTGTTCGCCTTATGCCTGGCACTGGTGCTTTACCTGCAACCACTGGAAACACCTGCCCAGCTCAGCCGCAACACATTATCCGCCTCAGAACCCGCAACAACACAGCCCACTGCGCCGCCGCAAAAGCAGCTGAATAGCGCGGTTGGCCCCTTGAAAAACCTGCCTGCCTCGTTCGGGGGCACAACGGTGGATGGCACCTTTCGTTTGGATGCCGATGGCAACCTGCTCATCAGCGAAGACATTCGACGGATATTCGACTATTTCCTCGCCGCCGCAGGCGAAGAGCCGCTGCGCACCAGTGTCGAGCGATTGCGTGCCTACATTGCCGCGCAGCTGCCGGCCAATGCCCGGGGGCAGGCGCTGGCCCTGCTCAACCAATACCTCGACTACAAACGCGAACTGGTGCTGCTCGAGCGCGACCTGCCACAGTCGGCCAACCTGGAAGCCCTGCGCCAGCGCGAGGCTGCGGTGCAGGCCCTACGGGCACGTATCTTTGATACTCAAACCCAGCAAGCGTTCTTTGCCCGGGAAACGGCCTACAACCAGTTCACCCTGCAGCGCCTGGCCATCCTGCATAACACGCAGTTGAACGATGCTGGTAAAGCCGCCGCTGTCGACCAACTGCGCAACAGCCTGCCTGCCGAGATGCAAGACACGGTATTGCCACAACTGCAGAACGATCTGCGCCAGCAGACGGCTCAATTAAAGGCTGCCGGTGCCAAACCCGAACAAATTCGCCAACTGCGTCAGCAGCTGGTGGGGGCCGAAGCCACTCAGCGCCTGGAAGCACTCGATCAACAGCGCAAAACCTGGAAAAAACGCATCGCTCAGTACCGCCGCGACAAAGCCACCATCGAGAACAATACCGGCCTAAGCGACAGTGACAAACGCAGTGCCATTGCCCAACTGGTCATAGAAAACTTCAACGAGCGTGAACAACTGCGTTTGGAAGCCGCCGAACAGCTGGCAACGCAGAATACGTCCCAACCCTAAAACGCTAAAAGCCCACCGAAGTGGGCTTTTAGCAGGCTGCTGCCGAATCGTTTAACGCTTAACCAGCGATGCGCTTGTCCAGCGACAGCTTGCCAGCACCTTCAAGCAGAATCGCCACACTGATGGCCAGCAGCGCCAGAGCGAACTCATAGCCGTTGTTGCTCATAAAAAAGCCATTGGCCAGGTGCACCGTAGCAATCGCCACCACCATGGTCACTGCCAACACAGCAGCCGCAGGGCGCGCTAATAGACCGATGACCAAGGCCAGGCCGCCGAAGAACTCTGCACTGCCTGCCATCAGCGCCAGCAGGTAGCCCGGGGCCAGGCCGATACTTTCCATCCACTGGCCTACACCTTCGAGGCCATAACCGCCAAACCAGCCAAACAGCTTCTGTGCGCCGTGAGCGGCAAAAGTCAGGCCAGCGATAATGCGCAGCACGGTCAGGCCGTAGCCCGCTTGAGTAGCAACAACAGATTTAATCAGCGTGTTCATATGCAGCGGTCCTTGTAGTGAGGAGTTGATGGCGTGCAGACTAAACAAATTTACTAATACTTAAAGCGGATAAAATCGCTACAAACAATCTAAAAAATAAATATATTTACCCTTCTACCCGGCGCTATGGCTCCAGCAAATAGCGCTCGCGATCATAAGCAAGGTAGTACTTATTGACGCTATTCACATAGCTGACGACGCCCATGCCGATCTGCTCCATGGCCACACGCTCCACCTGAAAGAACCACTGGTTAGGGTTCAGGCCGCGCCTGCGCGCTTCCGCACGCAGGCTTTGCACCCGTTGCGGGCCCATGTTGTAGCCGGCCAGGATAAAAGCCATGCGTTCACGCTCATTGAGCCGTGGGCTATTGAAGTAGTTGCGGCGGATCATCGCCAGGTACTTGGCGCTGGCCTGCACATTGTTATCCAGCACATTGATATTGCTGACACCCACGCTGCGGGCCGCCGCCGGGGTAATCTGCATCAGCCCCGTGGCACCACCCGCCCCTCGTGCAGCCGGGTTAAGGGTAGATTCCTTAAAGGCCACGGCAGCCAGGGCCAGCCAGTCGAAGTTGTTTTGGCTGGCATAGCGCTGCAGCACCGAGCGCACCCGCTCCAGGCGCTGACGCTCAGTGCGACCGAGCGGGTAATGCACCTTGTACAAGCGCCGGTAAACACGCTGAAACGCCGCGTCCTGGTCCGCTGGGTCGCGGTAGCCCTTGAGAAAACGGTCGATGCTCGCGCCAAGCATTGGCGTATCGCGGCGCACATACCAGCGCATGTCGCCGTCCTTGGACAGCGGCAAATGACGATCCAGGCGTAGCTTGGGCATGACCTTGGCCCAGCGCTCGGCAATCGGCTGCTCGACCGCCGTGACGCTGAAGATGCCCGCCTGGACCATTTCCAATACATCCTCGACGGCCAAACTCGGGTCGACCCACTCGACAATAATCGGGGAACGCTTGCTGGCGATCAGCCGCTGGTTAAGCGCCCGGATGGCCTCACCCGCTACGCTGCCCGCAGGCAACGCCAGGCTGCGTCCGGACAACTGCTCAAGGTTCTGATAACGCCGGTTACCCTGCTTAGCAACGATGATCAGCGGCACATTGCTGCGGATCGCCACGCTGGCGCTGAGTTTGCTGCCCGGCGGGATGTTCAGCAGCTCACCCGGGGCGACCAAGTCACCTTCACCACGCTGCAGGGCAGCGAGTAGCTGATCCTTGGCACGGGGAATGACCTTGAGCTTGAGCGTACGGCCATCACGCGCGTTGCGGTTGAGGTACTGCTCGAAGGCGCGCATGCGCTGGTACTCAACACCAATACTCTGCCCCTTGACCTCACCGGAGCTGTTGCGGCTCTGGTTAACCAGCACGCGCAACTCACCACTGCTACGGATGCTCGCCAGGTCACGGGCGGCTTTGGCCCGTTCAACCTCTAATGGCCCAGCCACGCGCGCAATTGCCGTGCATGACAGCAGCAATAGGCAGCAGGTGAGCAGCACTCGCACCATCAAGGCTCCAGGGAAAAGTCGGCCGATCGCTCAGTGCAGCAGCCCATTGAAACAGCCTACGAACAGGGCAACGGCCCCTCGCACGGGGCGCGGAGGTTGGCACAGCCTGCCCGCGGATACCAGCCAGCAATCACACACAACATCATATAAACGTTTTAAGCTATTGTATTTATTGACTTTTAATCTATTTAAAAAGCTCTGCTATGCTGGCCTGTCAATTCAGCAGGTAGCACCATGCAACTGATCGATATCGGCGTCAATTTGACTCATCCAAGCTTTGCCGAACAGCGCGAAGCACTCCTCATTCGCGCTTATGCGGCGGGCATCCAGCAAATGCTGCTCACCGGTACCAGCCTAGGCGAAAGCCAGCACGCCCTGGAACTCTGCCGACAGTTGGATGATAGCGCCGAGCATTTGTTCAGCACCGCCGGTGTGCACCCACACGATGCGAGCAGCTGGAACAGCGACAGCTACGCCGAACTCAAGGCACTTCTGGCCGACCCCAGGGTGCGTGCAGTGGGCGAATGCGGCCTGGACTTCAACCGTGATTTCTCACCACGCCCGCAACAGGAACTGGTGCTCGAGCAGCAGTTGGCCCTGGCGGTGGAGCTGCAGTTGCCCGTGTTCCTGCATGAACGCGATGCCGACGAGCGCCTGCTGGCAATCCTGCGCCACTACCGCGACCAGCTACCGGCAGCCGTGGTGCACTGCTTCACAGGGGAAAAACGCGCGCTGTTCAACTACTTGGATATGGACCTGCATATCGGCATTACCGGCTGGATCTGTGACGAACGCCGCGGCAGCAACCTGCATCCACTGGTCAAGGAAATCCCCCGCGGCCGCCTGATGCTGGAAAGTGATGCGCCCTTCCTGCTACCACGCAGCCTGCGGCCGAAGCCCAAGAGCGGCCGCAATGAGCCGGCCTTTCTTGTTGAAGTGCTCCGTGAAGTGGCCCTGCACCGCGGTGAAACTGAGCACGACGTGGCCGCTCACAGCAGTGCCAGCGCACAGGCCTTCTTCAATTTACCAAGCCTGAATAGTGCTCAATCGGCCAGTTGAGTGGGGCCTATTGATAAGGATCAATAGGCCATGATTGGCTTTAGCCGATACTGCTGGCACTTTGCCAAAAATGATTTTTAGCCGGCGGCCTAAACCCGATGGGCTCTTCGCCGATATAAAGCTTGTCGAACAATTGCCTTCGATTACCCAGCAAATCTGAATAGCGGCAATCAACCTTCACAAGGAAGAGATGTGCATGAGTCACTGGATTAGCGATCTTTCCCTGAAATACAAATTCTGGGCTGTAAACGCGGTGGCCTTCTTCACCACCTTGTTACTGGTGCTCTACGCCCTGCACCTGGAGCAACAATCGCATTACGACGCGGCCAAGCAGGCGGCGCAGCAACAGGCCCGCTTGTTAAGCCAATGGCCTCAAGGCCAGGCCTTGCCGAGCGCCAACAACCTGCTGAGTTTTAGCGCAGATCAGGCACCACGCCTGCCTGACAACCAGGGCAGCGCCTTGCTCAACGCGCGCGGCTGGGTCGAGTTAAACGGCAGTGAGGGTCTGATCGGGGCTGAGGTTATTGTCCGTGAAGACGGTCAGCGCCTGGCCATCAGCGCAGTGGCGCCGAGCTTCAGCGACGTGTTTTTCGACCGCGCCCTCAGCTATGCCGGGGTCGTCGCGCTGTTAATGATGTTGTTGCTGGCTGCGTCGCAATTATTGATTCGCTTCCTCCTTAGCCACCTAAACACCCTCAAGGACGTGATGCTACAGGTCGAGAAAAGCGGCGACCTGAGCGCCCGCGTACCACTCGACTGCCGTGACGAAGTGGGCCAAATGGCCAGCGCGTTCAATGCCATGCAAGCCGGTTATCAGCGTGTGGTGGGCATTGTTGCGCAGTCGGCAGCGCAGCTGGATGAAGGCGCCGAACGCCTGGCCGGCAATATGCGTGATGTGCGCCACGGCATGCTGGAGCAGCAAAGCGAAACCGAACAGGCCGCCACGGCCATCAACGAAATGTCCGCCACGGTTCACCATATTGCCGAGCACACCGCTGACACCCGCGATCAATCGAAAACCGCCGAGCAACTGACCCGTAGCGGTCAGCAGGTCGTCAACCGCGTGGCGCTGTCCATTTCCGGGCTGTCCAGCGGCGTGCAGCAAACCGCGCAGATGATCGAACAACTGGCTGCCGACAGCCAGAAGATCGGCGGCGTGGTCAGTGAAATTCATGGCATCGCCGAACAAACCAACCTGCTTGCTCTTAATGCCGCAATCGAAGCGGCCCGCGCAGGCGAAATGGGTCGAGGCTTTGCCGTGGTCGCCGATGAAGTCCGCAACCTGGCCAAGCGCGTACAGGACTCCACCGACCTCATCACTCAGATGATCAACACCCTGCAAAGTGGCACCCGTGATGCCGTGGACTTTATGCAGGACAGCTCGATCAAGGCCGATGAGTGCGTCAAACAAGCCGATGAAGCAGGTCAGGCGCTGGCCGCTATCACCGAGTCAGTGGCGCACATGCGGGAAAGCAATACGCAAATCGCCGTCGCGGCTGAACAACAGAGCCAGGTGGCCGAAGAGATGAACCGCGCGGTGATCCGCATTCGCGATGTAACCGAACAAACCGTCAGTCGTACCGGCCAGTCGGCCGTCACCAGTGCCGACCTGGCCAACCTGGCGGGCGAGCTAAATACCGCTATTCGCCAGCTCAAGCTCTAGAGCGTGCTTAACGCGGCCTAGGCAAACACTGCCACGGTCTGGCGACTGATCGCCAACAGCTCCCCTGTTGGCGACCATAACGCTGCAGCCACATGCCCGTAACCATCGCGAGCGTGCTCGATCTGCGCGCGATACAGGCACCAATCCGCTGTGCTCAACGTGCTCATGGGCTGCACGAACTCAATGGTCCACGTCAGCGAGCTGCCGGGTGCCGGTGCAGTCAGATGCGGCAGCACCGCAGGCGGCCAGGCATCAACCAGGGCCAGCAAATGGGCTTCATCGGCCGCCTCGATGCGGGATTGATCGCGCAAACGCACCCAGCCGCCCATCTCCCGCGATGAGTTACCGCTAAACGGCATGCCACCAAAGGCCCAGCGCATGGCCAGATGACGGGTAAATTCTGGGGTTACGTTGGGGATATAGGGCAGTTCTTGGCACTCATCGACCGGTTTGGCCTGCGGGGCCGGCTCGGCTTGGACCGCAATACGTGAATCACGCCCGGCGCCGAAACTACCCTGCACGATGGTCACCACCTGACCATCCTGTACGGCCCGGCCCAGCACCTGGCTGACGGCCTTGCCTTCACGCAGCACTTCCACGCTAAAACTGATGGGTACATCCGGCGCAGCAGGGCCGACAAAAGTGATCGCCAGAGAGCGTGGCGGCCGACCATCGGGCACCTGAGCACGCATGGCTTCGTACACCAACGCCGCCACCAGGCCGCCAAAGCTGGCGCGACCCTGCCCCCATTGCGCGGGAATATGCACGGCCTGCGGGTTGTCGCGCACGGCTTGAAGTAACTCGGAAAAGACCATAACCACCTCAATCACTAAAGATGTCGGTGATCTTAGGACAAAGACAGGGGAGATTGGCACGCCATTTCAGCCAAATAAGCCGAAGGTATATCGGCTGATCAGCCCTTCACGCGGGCAAAGGCCTTAGCCAATTGCACTAAGGCCAGATCAGCCTCTTGCTCAGCTTGCTGCATGGCTGCGCGCCAAGCGGGCACGCACGGCTGTAAATCGGCCTCGCTCTCGGCGCGTAGCAACCACTGCCAGTGGTCGTGCCAATCACCCAGTGCGGACTGGGCCTGTTTCAAATGCATGCGCGTGCGCCTGGATAAATCGCTCAATTGCGGATAAGCCTCAGCCGCATAGCGCAGCCGTTTGACCAGCAAGCGCAGGCGGTGACGGTCATGGGCCGGATCATGCAACGCCTGCAGCAAACGTTGGCGATCCTTGCGCAAGCGCTTACCAATCAACCTATGCAGGCCACGCAGCTCTGCGCTGCCGGCCGCTTCTCGCCACTGCTGCGGCCACTCATCCAGGGCGCTCATTAGCTGTGTCAGCGCTGCACTGCTCAGTAGCGCGCTATAGCCCTGACGCAACAATGGCTGGCGCGCCTGCGCGGCCATGCTGAGCCCTTGCTCATGCAAATAACCGTGCAGCACCTCAAGGTCACGCAGCGGCCCCGTCAAGCGGCCCAGCTCGGCCGCACGCTGTTGCAGGTCCGCGCAGGCCGTCAGTGCCGTTAGCGGCCGCAACAGGCTGCGCAGTTGACGCAAGGCAATGCGCAGATCATGCAGCGCCTCACTGTCTGTGTCCGCCTGCAGCCGCTCACGGCAGGCAAACAGGCGAACCTGTGTGCGCACAACGTGCTGCTGTATCTCACCCATCAAGCCTTGCATCGCCTCACTCCTGTGAAATCGTGCCCCCAGCTTATGCGCTTATTGATTTGCCACAAGTGCTCAACCGCTAGGGCTGCGCACGGGTAAATCGCCACGGTAATGCCCGGCGCAGTGCCTTTAGACGCTGACGCAGCTGCACCGCACTGAGCAGTTGACCGGCATAGCGCTGCGCCTCGAATGCCGCCGCAAACTCTGCAATCGCCTGCGCCTGCTCAGGTAACAGTAAGCATGCCCTAGCGGCATAGTCTCGCGGGCCTTCGCCGGGATGTCGCGGTACACCATGACGCGCCAGCAGCCCCTCGAAACGGCGGAACAAGCGCTGTTGCACATCGCGCTCTCGCTGCCAGGGTTTGAACAGCCAGAGCGCGAGCATACCCAGCAGCACGCCACCACCACCGACCAAGCCGATGACCAGTGACTGGGCATCGACCCGGCCCAACCAGCGCTGCAGAAACTCCAACTGCTGCTGGCTCTGGTAGCCCAGTACCCAACGCTGCCAGCCGTAATTCACATTGTCCCAAGCCAGGCGCAGCTCATTCAGCCAACTGAGATTGCGATAGCGCAGTGGCGAAAAGGGCGAGTCTTCGAGAAAACTCTGCTCACCGGCCAGGGCTTCCTCAAGGCCTTGGTCGATCCGCTCGGGCGCCACCTGAAAGGTTGGATCGACACTGACCCAGCCACGTCCTGCCTGCCAATACTCGACCCAGGCATGGGCATCGAATTGCCGCACCTGCACGTAGTTGCCCGCCGGGTTGAACTCGCCGCCTTGATAGCCCGCTACCACCCGCGCCGGAATCCCAGCCGCGCGCAGCACAAAGGTCATCGCGCCGGCATAGTGAGCGCAGAAGCCGCTGCGCGTTTCGAACAAAAAGTCATCGATATTGTTCACCCCCAGCGCGGGCGGACGCAGGGTGTAGGCATAGGGCTCACGGTTGAAGTGGCTGAGTAGCGCCTGCACCAGTTGCTCTGGCTGCGGATAGTCGCGCTTGAGCTTCTCAGCCCAGGCGCGACTGCGCGGTTCGCCTTGCGCAGGCAGCTGCAAGGCCCGGTGCATGAGCCCAGCAGCCAACTGCGGTTCCCGCAACGCTTGCGGCCAGGAGCTGACCTGATAGATCAACGAGCGATCCACCGGCTGCCGACGCTGCAGGCGAAAATCACTCATCAGCCGCGTCTGTTCTAGATTGGTTTGCGCCACATCCAGGGCGAACAGCCAGCGCTGCCCGCTCGGTTGCATAACGATGCTGTAGTTCAACGCCTCACCGCGCTTCTGCCACTGCGCACCGGGAGCAAACTCGGCGTAATCGGATTGTGACCAGCGCCGCCCATCGAAGCGATCCAGGGTCAAGGCACGCCAATACAGCTCACTGCGTGGCGGCGTTGCACCGTCGAAACTGGCGCGAAACGCCAACGCGGCGGAGCGACTGAGGTCGGCAATATCCGCCGGCGCCATGCTGTCTGACAGGCCGGTAGTGGCCTTGTCGTTGGGCACCGGCAACGACCAGAGCGGCCCCATGCGCGGGAAGAATATAAACAGCAGCAGCATCACCGGCAGCGCTTGCAGCATCAGGCTGCCAGCCAGGCGCGCGGTTGGCCACGGTTGGGCGGCCAGGCTGCTCTGCTGCAGGCCAATCAGCGCGGCAAGCAAGGCGGTCACCGGCAACAGGCTGTAAAAGGCCATCAGCATGCTGTCATCGAACAGGTAGGCGGTGACCACCACGAAGAAGCCGAGGAAGATCAGCACCAGCGCATCACGCCGCGTGCGCATTTCCAGCAGCTTGAGCACAAACGCGGCGATCAGCAGCACCACCCCGGCATCCAGTCCGACCAGGCTGCCGCGGGACACAAACACCCCCACAGCTGCCGCCAGCATCAACGCGCCTTTGGCCCAGGCATTCGGGTAGCGCGCGCGCATGCGGAATATCTGAATCCGCCAAGCCGCACTGCCCAACCACAGGCCGATGATCCACAACGGCAAATGGCTTAGGTGCGGAATAATTACCAGCAGCTGTGCCACCAGCAGCCACGTCAGGCTGACCCGGGGAATTGTCATGACTCGGCTCATGACGCACGGCCAAACAGCGCCAGCGCGCGCAAGCAGGCATCACGATGCAACTCGCCGCTGTCGGCGCTCAACAGCTGGCCCGGCAAACTCAGGGCAAATGGCTGCTGGCGCTCGGCCAATTGCAGCACCCAATGGCAGAGTAATGACAAGCGCGTTTCAACATCACCGGCCATGGCGTCGAAATCCAGATGCAGATCGCGTCCGCTGATCGAAGCAAAATCCTTGACCAACAGGCCCTGGCCTCTGGAATAGGCCTTCCAGTGCAGGCGCCGTTTGGAATCACCGGGCTGATAGTTTTTCAGCCCTTGGTAATCATCGACACCCTGGCCATGGGCACGACTGCCCTCCTCGTCCTGATCGTCACTGGCCCCGGCGGACAGCGGCAACTCACCCGGCAAGGGACGCGGATAGACCAATACACGCTGATCCAGATCGAGCCAACTCCAAGCCACCAAAATCCCCAGCGGAAAACGGCTTTCGACGCGCAAACGGCCTGGCCGCAGCCAGCCGCGCTGCAACGCGGGCAGGCTCAACTGACACTCGCTCACGCCTTGAGCCGGCACGTCCAGGGTCTGCAACTCGGCCGGCGGCCAACCCAGGCTGACCGCCTGATGCGGCCGCTGACTGCTTTCCAGGCGCACGCGAAAACCGGCGGGCTCGCCGACAAACACCGCCGGGGTGCTGCCGGCCTTGATGATCAGCCCGGCCAGGTTGCGGTAGGTATGCAGAATGGCGACAACAAACACCGAGCCCAACAAAAACGTCAGGGCGTAAGCCAGGCTGTTCTGGTAATTGATTGCGGCCAGCAACATCAACAGTAACGCCGAGATAAAGGCCGCGCCGACCCGGCTGGGGATGATAAAAATCCGCCGTTGGTTGAGCCGCACACTGGCGGCGGGCGGAATGCGCCGAGTCAGCCAGCGATTCCAGCGTGGCCTGAGCTGAGCGATCAAAGCGCCGGCACCTCACGCAGCAGCCACTGCACCAAACTACCCGCCCCATGCCCGGCCGGGTCGGCACGTTCACGCAGGCGATGGCCGACCACCGAAGGCAACACCGCCTGCACATCTTCCGGAATCACATAATCACGCCCGGCGAGAAACGCCCAAGCCCGCGCCGCGGCGAGCAATGCCAGGCTGGCCCGCGGGGACAGGCCCCAGGCAAATTGCGGCTGGGTGCGGGTAGCATCGACCAGACGCAGCACATAATCGACCAACGCATCGCTGGCGCGCACCTTCGGCACTTCAGCCTGAATCAGCGCCAATTCAGCGTGATCCAGCAGCGCTGGCAAACTGGGTAACAAGGAACGCCGCGAATCACCAAGCAACAGGGCTTTTTCTGCTGCTTTGCCGGGGTAGCCTAGCGACAAGCGCATGAGAAAGCGGTCCAGCTGCGACTCGGGCAAGGCAAAGGTGCCGCCCTGGCTCACCGGGTTTTGCGTGGCAATGACAAAAAACGGTTCAGGCAACGGTCGGGTTGCGCCCTCGATGGTCACCTGGCCCTCCTCCATAGCTTCGAGCAATGCGCTCTGGCTTTTCGGCGTAGCACGGTTGATCTCATCGGCCAGCACCAGCTCGGCAAAGATCGGGCCTGGATGGAAGATGAACTGCCCAGTGTCCTTGTCGAACACCGAGGTGCCAAGGATGTCCCCCGGCAGCAGGTCAGAGGTGAACTGGATACGCTGAAAACTCAGCCCCAGCACCTTGGCCAGGGCATGGCTGAGGGTGGTTTTACCCATACCGGGCAAGTCCTCAATCAACAAGTGGCCTTGGGCTAACAGGCAAGTCAGCGCCAGGCGTACCTGCGGCTCCTTGCCCAAGAGCACGTGATTGACCGTCTGCAGCACAGTTTCCAGTTTGGCGCGCATGAACCACTCCTTAAAGGCTAGCGGAGGATGCTACTGCGCGACGCGGCCAGGGCATAGCCACTGGAAACCTTTACTGACGAACTTGTGACGCAAACAGCTCAGGACGGCCGTTTTAGATCAAAGCGCTCGGTGGTGCGTGAGTAGGCCGCGCCGCCGAGACGGCCTATCAGGTCGAGCTTGCCGGCATCAATGCGGCCCTGCTCATTGAGCACGCGCTCATCGATATGCGCCAACAGCACTTCGGCAAACAACAGGTGGCAGTTAGGTGCCGCCTTTGGGTAAGGCATGGCCTCAACCAAGCGGCACTCAAGAGCCACCGCTGCCCCGGCCACCCGCGGCGGCTTCACCTGCACCGACGGCAGGCTGGCGATGCCACAGTGTTCGAATTCGCTGATGGCGTGAGGCAATAGCGCCGCGCTGGCGTTCATCGCCTCGGCTTGCTCGAAGGACACCAGCTGAATCACCAGCTCGCCACTGGCCTGCACATTCAGCAAGGTGTCTTTCAGGCTGCCATCGCCCCGGTGATTGACGTTAATCAAGAGGGTCGCGGGGTCATCACTGATCACGGTAAAAAAACTGAACGGCGCCAGGTTACTGATCCCGTCTGCCGACAGGCTGGAGACCCAGGCAATCGGCCGCGGCGTGATGGTCGAGGCTAACCAGCGGTAACGGTCAAGCGGTTCAAGGGTGCTGAAATTAAGCTGCATTAGCGCCCCGCTCGCGATTCACGGATGTAGAAACGCGCCCGCTCAGACTTCGCTGTGCAGCCTTCGTAGGCTTCAAATTGCTGCTGGGTTTTCGCCGCGGTCAGCAGCGACAAGGCTTTGGAATAACTCACGGTGCCGGCAAAACCCTCGGCCTTGGCCAGGTCCAGTTCACGCCAGGCGGCATCTAACTGGTTGGCACAGCTGTCGCGATAAGCGGTTTTTCCGGCGCAGCCGCTGAGCACCAGCAACACCATAGGCAACACAATCCACAGTTTCATCAGCTAACTCCAGGAAGAGAGACATACTTTGCTTGCGTATCAGGACGCTTAGCCACACCTGATCGCCACGCTTTCACACAGCCTTTCAGACGCACAAAACAGATAAAAGTGCCCACACCTCATGCAACCGGCACTCACGCGTGAATGCCGTGGATACTAGCAAATCGCGCCTTGGCGGCGCGCTCTACCGCGCGTATGTTCACTGCATAACGAGTTACGGAGGACAGGCTGATGAGTAAGCGTATTGCGCTGGTATTGGGTTCCGGAGGTGCGCGTGGTTATGCGCATATCGGTGTCATCGAAGAGTTGGAAGCCCGTGGCTATGAAATTGCCTGCATTGCCGGCTGCTCCATGGGGGCGGTGGTCGGCGGGATTTACGCCGCCGGCAAGCTCAATGAATACCGTGAATGGACGCAAAGCCTGGATTATCTGGACGTATTACGCCTGCTCGATGTGAGTTTTAGCCTGGGGGCGATTCGCGGCGAAAAAGTCTTCGGCAAGATTCGCGAAATGGTCGGTGAGATCGACATCGAAAACCTGTCGATCCCCTTTACTGCTGTGGCCACCGACCTCACCAATCAGCAGGAAGTCTGGTTTCAGGAAGGCTGCCTGCACCAGGCCATGCGTGCTTCTGCGGCAATTCCCAGCTTGTTCACCCCGGTGATTCAGGGCAATCGCATGCTGGTCGATGGCAGCCTGCTTAACCCACTGCCCATCGTGCCGGTGGTGTCGAGCCACTGCGATTTGATTGTCGCGGTAAACCTCAACTCGAATAATCAGCGCCAGTACGAGCTGCCGATAATCGAGCGCACACCTGCACTCAAAGGGCGTTTCGACCTGCTGATGAGTTCATTGGGCTCGCACCTGCCTTCGTTCAAACGCAAACACGGCGAAGATGACGAAATGCTCTTGCTCGAAGAGCGCGACAGCAGCGTGCAACCGGAAGCCATGAATCCTTGGCAGCAGAATGCCCGAAGCAGCTTGAACAAGCCCGCCGCACCAAAATCCGCCAGCGGCTCGCGAGTTGCCGATCTCAGCGGCCCTGCCTCGCTGCTTGAGTTGATCAACCAAAGTTTTGAGGTCATGCAGACTTCATTGGCACAGTACAAGATTGCCGGCTACCCGCCGGACATCCTGATCAACGTGCCCAAGCGGGTCTGCCGTTTCTTTGAGTTCTACAAGGCCCCGGAGCTGATCATGCTCGGCCGGCAGATAGCCAGCGACACGCTGGATAAATACGAGCGCGGTGAGCGCTAGCCACTGAGCAGCTAACTGCGCGGCGGCTCGGCAGGCTCAGCACTGCTGGTGCTCGAAACGGGAGTTCCTACCCAGTCACTCAGCAGGCTGTAGGCCACTGCCAGCAACGTTGGGCCAAGGAACAGGCCCATAAAGCCAAACGCCAGGATGCCGCCAAACACCCCAAGCAGCACCACAATCAACGGCAAGTTGCCGCCGCGGCTGATCAGGTAAGGTTTGAGGATGTTGTCGACGCCGCTGATCACAAAGACGCCCCAAATCAGCAGGAAGATGCCCATGCCGACTTCGCCCTGCCAGAACAACCAGGCCACAGCGGGGCCCCAGATCAGTGGTGGCACCATGATCAGGCTGAAGCCGAAGGTCATCATCCCCAACACCAACGCACCGGGCACTCCCGCAATGGTAAAGCCAACCCAAGCCAGAATGGCCTGCGCGGTGGCCGTACCGATCACCCCGTTAACCACCCGCTGCACCGTGCCGGCCACGAGTTCCAAGTAGTGGTCGGCGCGATCACCAATCAAACGCTGCAACAGGCTTTGAGCAAATGCGGCAAGGCGCGGCCCATCACGGTAGAAAAAGAACACCAGAATCAAACTCAGCGCCAGCTCCAACATGCCACCGCCAATCTGCGCACTGCGTGCCAGTAGCCAGTTACCCACCTGCCCGAGATAAGGCCGTAGCGTGGCGAAAAACGCGGCGCCCTGTTGGTCGATGGTCAGCCAGAAACTCACCAGGCGGTCCCCCACCAGCGGTACGCCGGCCAGCCAAACAGGCGCCGGCGGTAATCCTTCGACCTGAAAGCCCTTGAGCAAGGCGGTGACATCCTTGATGTGATCCGCCAGGTTGAACCCAAGCATGACCAGCGGTACGGCAACCACCACGGTCCAAACCAGCGTCAGCAGCCCCGCCGCCAACGCCTGACGCCCGCCGAGCAAACGCGTCAGCACGCGCATCACCGGCCAGCTGGCAAACGACAGCACCGCGGCCCAAAACAGCGCCGACCAGAACGGCGCCAACACCCATAGGCTCGCGCCTAATAAGAAAAGCAGCAGTATCTGCACCAGCAGCCGATCGTTATTGGCCATTCGCCCTGCTCCCTGCACAACAAAAAAGGCTCTGCCATAAGGGCAGAGCCGGAAGGTTTTAGTGCGACAAGCCTACGCCACTCAGGTTCTAACGCAGCACGTTAAGTTGTACACCGCTGACATCAGGCTCACCCAACTCCAGACGGCTGGCACGTACACGTTGTGCAACGAGCGCTTCACGCCAGGCTTCAGCCTGGGCACCGCTGATGCTTACACGCAAAGTACTGTCGAGCCGCAGGCTACGCGCCAGTAATTCAGCCCACGCCGCGCTGGGTTCGACCTGTTTGGCCAGGCGCAGTTCACCGGTGCTTTTCAGCTGGCGCTGCAGCGTCGCTGGGGATGGCAAGACCTCACCCAGTGCCGCATTGGCCGTGAGTAATTCGGCATGCAGATAGGCGCGTTTGTTGCCGCGGGTGATGCTGTACAACGCCAACAGGCTGTCTTGGCGGGGTTCAGCCAGGCGCATCAAGGCATAGGTTTGCTCGTCATCCGCACCCGTCAGCTTGGTGTTGTCGAATACCGCGTTCGCCCACAGGCTGCTTGAGCCGCACTCACGGCCCACGCACCAGTACAGCAGCTCAGCATCTTGCGCTTGCAGGGCTTCGCGGGCATTGGCGAACACCTCATTAGCCGAATGGGTGCGCGGCAACTCATAGGTCACAGCGGTTAGATGGCCTTGAGCGGCGACTTCGCGCTCGTAGCGCAAGGTGCCACTGATGCGCCGTATCGAGCCTTGCGGGTAGATGCGCTCCTGCTCAGCCACATCCTTGAAGCTGACAATCGTGCTCCCGGCAAAACGCGGCAGCACCTCAAGGTCATGACTGCCCGGCACATCTGCGCTCGCAACGACACTGGCCAGCAGCAGGCTTAGGCCGAGGCAGTAAGTATTAAGCCGGCTCATTTGATCAACATCGACTGGGCGGCTTTGACAATCTTGTCGCCATCTTCTTCGCGCGGCGGAACCAACAAGCCGCGCTGCACCGCTGGGCGTTCGGCCAGTTCAGCCATCCAGCGCTGCAAATGCGGCAGCCCGTCGACCGAGACCCCAGCCCAGTCGTGGATCCGCACCCAGGGATAGGTGGCGATATCAGCGATGCTGTAGTCATCCGCGAGATACTGCGCTTCACTCAAGCGCGTATCGAGCACCTCATACAGACGACGTGTCTCACGCTGGTAGCGGTCAATGGGACCTTGCAGTTTTTCCGGGAAATAGCGGAAGAACACATTGGCCTGCCCCTGCATCGGGCCGACGCCACCCATCTGGAACATCAACCACTGAATCACCCGCGAGCGCCCTTTGGCATCGCTGGGCAGCAATTGACCGGTTTTCTCGGCCAGGTACAACAGAATGGCGCCGGACTCGAACACCGCGAAATCATCGTTGTCGCGGTCAACAATCGCCGGAATGCGACCATTGGGATTGATCTTGAGGAAGGCCTCAGCCTTCTGCTCCTGCTTGTCGAAACTCAATGCCTGCACGTTATACGGCAGCTGCAGCTCTTCCAGTGCGATGGACGCTTTATGGCCGTTGGGGGTGGCGGCGGTATACAGGTCGATCATGCGAATCTCCGTGGCTATCGCCACACCTTTCCCCAGTTGCCTTCAGCAAGTCAAGCCGCGCCCAGGAAAGCTTTGAAACAGTCTGCTACCAAGCCCGCGCCTACGTCGTCATCCAGGTGCAGATGATGGCCGCCAGGCAATTGCGCCACCTCGACAGCCAGCCCCGCAAGCAACGCATTGATATCCGGTTGCGCCAGCAACATCCCTTGCTGCGCCATCACCAACTTAGTCGGGCACTGCAGGCTGCGCGCAAATGCCAGGGCGTGGGCATGGGTCAGGCGCAGCGGCGATGGCAGGGTCAAACGGCTGTCGGTACGCCAGGTGTACCCGCCGGGCACCGGCATCAGGCCACGCTGGGCGAGCAGCTCGGCCGCCTCACGGCTAACCGCGCCAACGCCACGCATGCGTGCTTCAACCGCGCGGGAAAATTCGCCGTATACCGGTTTACGCTTACCGGCCAGCGCCAGCTGCGCCTTAAGCGCTTCACCGAGCTTGTGCGGCGCGCTGTCTGCTTCACCAGTGTAAGGAATCAGCCCATCGATCAGCGCCAGGCGCTCGATACGCTCCGGCATGGCCGCCGCCAGCAGCACCGAGACAATCGCGCCCATCGAGTGCCCCAGCAGAGCAAAGCGTTGCCAGCCGAACTGCTCGGCGACCTGCAGCACGTCGTAGGCATAATCCCAGATGGCATAACTGCCGCCGGGCGGCCGGTGATCGGAATGGCCGTGCCCGGCAAAGTCCAGGGCCACAATGCGCATCCCAGGCAACAAAGGGGCCAGCCGGGCAAAGCTTGCGGCGTTATCCAGCCAGCCGTGCAAGGCGATCACTGGCTGGCCATCTTCAGGGCCATACAGATGGGCGGCTAATTCAATGTGCGGTAGGCGCAGGCGCACCTCTTCGAAATTCAGGCTCATGCGCTTTGCTCATTTGTGGGCTGGCCGGACCAGCGCTGGAAGAGTTTTTTCAGCAGCTCTGCGGTGTCCTGCGGGCGCTCAAGTGGAAACATATGGCCGCCCGGCAGCGTCAGGTACTCACCTTTCGGCACACGCCGCACCAGGTGCGTGTGGTGCGGCATGACCACTCGGCTGTGCCGTCCACGCACCATGGCCAGCGGTACTTGCAGCTGCTGCGGGCGCCCAGGGCTGGTGTGCGGCACGCTGCGATAAATGCTGATTTCCGTGGCGGGATCAAAGCGCAGACGCAGGCTATTCGTGCTCGCCTGCAGGCCATGCTGGACATAAGCATCCAGACATTCGGGATCAAAGCGGCGGAACAGACTCTTGGTGGCGAAATAGCCGCGCGCTTCGGCCAGATCGACAAACTCCTCACGCCGGCCCAGGGTGCGTCCGGCGGGAGTAATGCGGTCAATAAAACCAAAGCGTTTGGCCGCACGGATTACGAGCTTGTCGGCCAGGGTCAGCACTGGGGAATCGAGCATCACCACCCCACGGTACAACTCAGGTCGCAGCAAGGCGGCGTGGTAATGCAGCACGCCGCCCAATGAATGCCCGACGCCCCATACCGGTTGCTGATTGGCTTCAAGATGATGAATCAGCTCATCGACCAAATTGCTCCAGTTGTCATTCACCGGAAAGCGCGGGTCATGGCCATGCTGGTCAAGGTGCTGCACTGGGTAATCAGGTGCCAGCGCGCTAAACAACTTGCCGTAGGTGGCCGAGGGGAAGCCGTTGGCATGGGCGAAGAACACAGACTGAGTCATGGCAGGGGCTTATCAGGGAAATTGGACTGATTGTCCGGCAGTGTTCGCCAGGCAGCAATGACAAAACGGCCAGTGAATGACGGCACTGTCGTCAACGCTGATGGGAGGCCCGTCAGCCGCAGTCGCACTGACGGCGTGCCTGCTTAGCGTTGAGCAGGAGCGTTTTCACCCAGCGGCATGATGGCCATGGTCAGCCGAGAAATACAGCTGGCTTTGCCATCTTCACCACTCAAGCGAATGTCCCAGACGTGGGTGGTGCGCCCCAGATGCACCGGCCGCGCCACCGCAGTGACCCGACCACTGCGCAGGCCGCGCAGGTGGTTGGCATTGACCTCCAGACCGACGCAGTAGAACTTGCTGCTGTCGATGCACAGGTGGCTGGCGGTGGAACCGAGGGTTTCCGCGAGTACCACGGAGGCGCCGCCATGCAGTAGGCCGTAGGGCTGATGAGTGCGTGCGTCGACCACCATGCTCGCGGTAATCGACTCGTCATCAAACGACTCGAAGCGGATATCCAATTGCTCGCCGATGGTGTTTTTCAGAATCGCATTGAGCTGTTCGAGGTTGGGGGATTGCTGCCAGAGGGCCATAAACAGTCCTTAACGGTAGGTACCTTGAGAACGTGGCTGGCAGACACGCCGGCCACGCGCGTGATCACTCGTGCCAAAGCACGGCTTCGCTGCGTTCGGTCCACTCGCCAAAGCGTTCAGCGTAGGCGCCTTCCACAACCGCACGTTTGATTTTCAGGGTTGGCGTAAGGAAGCCGTTGTCCACCGCCCAGACGTCCTTAACCAGGACCAAACGCTGCAGCCGCTCATGCTTGTCGAGGTTCTGGTTGACCTGCACCAGCAGCGCTTCCAGGCTGCTTTGCAGCTCGCCGCGACCACCATTAACGGCTTCATTGCGCCCCACATCGGAGAGCACGCATAAAGCCATGGGCTGAGTCATGCCATCGCCCACCACACACACCTGCTCAATGCGCGAATGTTCACCTAGGCGGTTCTCGATCGGTGCCGGCGCAACGTATTTGCCTTTGCTGGTTTTGAAGATTTCCTTGATGCGCCCGGTCAGGCGCAGGTTGCCCTGGGCATCCTGTTCACCTTTGTCGCCGGTGCGCAGGTAGCCATCGGCGGTCATGGTTTCTGCGGTTTTTTCCGGGTCTTTGTAATAGCCCTGCATGGTCGCACCACTGCGCACCAGCACCTCGCCATCTTCAGCGATCCGCACCTCAACACCTGGGCTGTTCTGCCCGATCCAGCCCTGCTGGAACTTGCCCGGCCGACAGACATGTGAATAACCACAGTTCTCGGTCATGCCGTAGACCTCCAGCACATCCAGGCCCAGGCGTTTGTACCAGTTTAGCAGCGCCTCAGGCACCGGGGCAGCGCCAGAAAGCGCATAACGCACCGCATCCAGCCCCAGACCGACCAGTACTTTTTTGCCGACAATACGGCCGACAATGGGCAGTTTGAGTAGAAAATCCAGTTTCTCCGCCGGCATCTTGCTGTAAACGCCCATCTGGAATTTGGTCCAGATGCGTGGCACGCCGAACATCACGGTCGGCCGCGCGCGCTTAAGGTCTTCGAGAAAGGTATCCAGGCTCTCGGCGAAGAAGATCGTCTGCCCGGCGTAGATCGACGCCAGCTCAACAAACATGCGCTCGGCTACGTGACACAGCGGCAGGTAAGACAGTACTCGGTCATTTTCGCCTACGCCGAACAGCTCGGTGGCGTGACTGGCGGCAAAACCGAAGTTACTAAAATGGTGCATCACCCCTTTCGGTGTGCCGGTGGTACCGGATGTATAGATGATGGTGGCGAGCTGATTGGCGGCTGGCGTGGGGTTATCCTGAATCGGTGTGCAGGCCTGCAAGTCATCCCAGATAAAGCTGAACTCGCCCTGCGGACGCAGTGGCAGGCCGATGGTCGGAATATCCTCCGGCACGCCCGGCGCCATGCCCGGCCAGTCATCCAGCTTACCGACGAAGACCAGCGCCGCCTCGGAGTGACGCAGCACCTGGCCGACTGATTCCGCTGTGAGGTTGGGGTACAGCGGCACCGAGACGTGGCCGGCCATCCAGATTGCCAGGTCAGCAACGATCCAATGCGCACAGTTCTTGGAAATGATCGCAATACGGCTGCCCGGTTCCAGTTCGCGGCTGCGCAACCAGTTAGCCGCACGGCGCGCCTGCTCGCCAACATCGGCCCAGCTCAGCTCCAGCAGCTGACCGCCCGGCAGCGGCTGCACCATGTATGGTTTATTCGGGTGCCGAGCCTCACGCTCATAGAACACTTCAAGCGGCAATCGGATTTCTTCAGCCACAGGGCTTCCTCCTTTGTTATTTTTGTGGAGCCAACCAAGCAATTGCTTGGTTGGACTATTCCACGCACAAAGGCGACCCGCAAGAGGAGAAATGTTTCGGTGTGTAGTGCCGCTTCAGATCGGCGCGGGGTGCTTGTGAGCAGACAATATCATCAGCCCAGCGAGCAGAGCATCGCCCTCAAGCAACGCCAGGCTGGCGGTATTCATTGCCAGGGGTTGCTGACGATGGCCGTGTAGCAACAGCCCCGCCAGAGCGCCTACCAGCGGTTGATGGGTCACCAGCAGCAACTCCTGCAGCGCATAACCATCAAGCTCACGCAGGGTTTGGCGCAGATCACTGTCTGGCGTCAGCCAGGGCACGGTTACTCGACTGCCGCTAAACCCCAGCGCCTCACACAGCACATCGGCCGTTTGCTGAGCGCGGAGATAAGGGCTGACCAGTACTGCTTGCAATGGACGGCCTTGCAGAAGCCCAGCCGCCTCACGTACCTGTCGCAGGCCATGGGCCGTGAGGTTGCGCTCGGCATCAGTACGCGCAGTCGGCTCGGCTTCACCGTGACGCAGCAGCCACAGCTTCATCGCTCTGCCCCCACTGCGCGGTTTTTCACAACTTGGGCTCTTCATCACGCACCGGGTGTGCGGCCGGCGGGATGCTGTGCGGGCTTTCGCCCTGCGGTGCCTGCGGGGTTGGCCAGTCGGCGAACGGCCAGGGCTTTTCATCACTGTTAAAGGTGCCAAAGCGACCTATCTGCGCCAGGTACTGGCTCAGGCTGTCGCCAAAACCTAGCAGGCCAGCGTTTGGCGCACCGTAGAACAGGCGATAACCTAGTTGCAGCAGCACCACGGCGCCCAAGAGTATTTCCGCCAGCTGCCAGACGATGGTGAAAATCACCATCCACAAAATGCGCAGCAGAATCGATTCGCGCTGCAGTTCCTGATTGCCATCACTCATGCTCATCTCCTTGCAGGTTTTAACGATAAAACTCAGAAACCAGTGGTTGGAATAAAATCGACATCAGTCTTGGGTTCTGCGTTCATCAGCGCACCAATGACCTGATCCAACGTTCGGCCCTCAAACACAATCGCATGCAGACCCGCCACCAGCGGCATGTAGACATCCAGCTCCTCGGCTTTGGCCTTCAGCACCTTAATGGTGTTGACGCCCTCCGCCACTTCGCCCAAACGCTCAACTGCATCCTCCAGGCTCAAGCCTTCGCCGAGGGCAAAGCCGACTTGGTAATTACGGCTTTTAGCGGATGAGCAGGTCACGATCAGGTCACCCACGCCAGCCAGGCCGAGGAAGGTCATGGGGTTAGCACCCAACTTGACGGCAAAGCGGGTCATTTCCGCCAGCGCACGGGTAATCAGCATGCTCTTGGTGTTTTCGCCCATGCCCATGGCGGCTGCCATGCCGGCGATGATCGCGTAGACATTTTTCAGTGCACCGCCCAGCTCAACGCCAAAACGGTCGGCACTGGCATACACACGGAAGGTTCGGCCATGCAGCGCAGCCTGAACCTGCTGGCAAAGGTCTTCGTCCTCACTGGCCACGACTGAAGCCGTCAGCGCATGTTCGGCCACTTCACGGGCCAGGTTCGGCCCCGACAACACGCCGATGCGTGCCTGCGGGGCGATGTCTTCGAGAATCTGGCTCATCAACAAAAAGCTCTGCGCCTCGACACCCTTGGTGGTGCTCACCAGCAGCTTACCTGCCAGCTGCGCCGCCACCGGCTGCAAGACTTGACGCAGGGCGCTGGAAGGCAACGCGACAAAAACCAACTGGCTGGCGCTCAATGCCGCGGCGAGATCGGTAACAGGCTCCACGCCGAGGTGAATTTTGATGCCTTTGAGGTAACGTGGGTTTTCACGGGTCAGTCGAATCGCTTGAGCCTGCTCGGGGTCGCGCATCCAGTGCAGGACGTGCTGGCCATTTTCCGCCAGCAAATTAGCAATTGCAGTGCCGAAGCTACCGCCGCCAAGCACTGCGATGGGTTGCTGATTTGTCATAACGCATCCGTGGTGAACCATTGAAAGTGGCAAAACGAGCGCATTATACGGTGCGCAGCCCGCGCGACCAATTTATGCCATTGACTGCGGCCACTGCAAAAGCCTAATGCCTCGGTTAACATGCTGGCCTTTGCATACCATCCGAGCGTTTGCGTGGCTAACACCTCCCCCCTGGCGTCACTGATCGGCGCACTGAGCTTGCTGCCCCCCACACTGGTGGTCGCCGAAGACCTCTTCGGCCAAGGCCAAGCGCTGCCTGAAATTCTCAGCGCGACGCGTTTGAAGCAGTCGCCTGCAGCGGTGCCGGGCAGCGTGTCAGTGATTGACCGCGCACTGATCGATGCCAGTGGTGCGCGCGATATTCCCGAGCTGATGCGTTTAGTGCCAGGCATGATGGTTGGTTATGTCAAAGGCAATGAAATAACGGTCAACTACCACGGCGGTCAGGTTGATTCAGCCCGGCGCATGCAGGTGCTGATCGATGGCCGCTCAGTCTACCGACCGGGCCTGGCCACCGTTGATTGGACCGACCTGCCAGTGGCCATAGAAGATATTGAGCGCATCGAAGTCTTTCGCGGCCCTAACACCGTTAGCTACGGCGCCAATGCCCTGACTGGGGTAATCAGCATCACCACACGCAACCCCGCCAATAGCCATGGCACGCGACTGAAATACATCCACGGCCAACGTGGTATTGATGATTGGTATGGCAGCCAGGGGTTCAGCAGCGGTAACGGTGATTTCCGCCTTTCTCTTTCCGGCCAGCAAGACAGTGGCTTTGACCACACCGATGAAGACCAGCCCTACCGCGACAGCCGCCGCAGCACGCGCATGCAGCTCAGCGCCACCCATACGCTGGACGACAGCCAAATCCTCGACTGGCAACTGGCCGCCAAAGAAGGCAGCAACCAAAAAAACTTCTATTCCGATAAGGAGGCCCTGGTCAAAGGCGTCGTCCCCAATGGCGACAGCAACAAGGACATCGAGGCGCGCGACTATTCCGCGTCGATGCGCTGGAGCATGGACACCAGCAGCACACATAACCTGCAACTACAGGCCTATGCGCAGCGCTGGGAACGCACCCAGGAATGGCGCACCTGCGATTTGGCGCTGGCCTTCACGCCTGAAGTGGCAGCGCTGCAAAAGCTTGATCCGGATCTGCTCGATACAGTTGCCCGGCTACTCAGAGATGGCAAACAGATACCCGCATCTGCAGGGCTGCTGGCCACAACTATTGGCACTAACTTTTATAAAGATGGAGGCGCCCTGCAGGCGCCGGTATGCGGCGACATCAATAACAACATCAACGAAACCCGCTACGACTTTGAGCTGCAGGACACCCTGAGCCTGAACGATGATTTGCGCCTGCTCAGCGGCCTCAGCTACCGCAAGGACAGCAGCAACTCACAAAGCTATTTTCAAGGCAGCCTGGATAATGAAATCTGGCGCCTGTTTGGCCATCTGGAATGGCACTTGAGCGAACATTTCGTCCTGCAGGGTGGCGCCATGCATGAGGACGACAGCCTGAGCGGTAGCTCGCTGACCTCGCGCATCGCCCTCAACTACTTGATCACTCCGCGTCATGGCCTGCGCTTTGTCTACTCCGAAGCAATCCGCTCGCCGGACATGCAGGAAAACAACGTCAACTGGGCCTACCGAATGGAGAACCTGTCTCCAAGCCTTAATGGCAATACCTCGGCTTACTACTTTGCCACGGCACAAGGGCCCGGCGACCTGCAGCAGGAGATCATGCGCTCGCGGGAGATCGGCTATAACGGCCAATTCGACTTCGGCTTACAGATCGACATCAAGCTGTTCAACGACGAAATCCATCAGATGATTGCCGAGCCCCTGGATATCAAGGAGTTCAGCCAGAACAATGAAAACTACATGTGGCTGCGCGGCGCGGAAACCGAAATCGACTGGACATTCACCTCCTCAGATCGCTTGCGCCTGACCTATGCCTATGTGGATTTCGAGACGTCTGAAAAATCCTACCGACGCTTAACCGCTCGCTACAGCGGCTCGGCAGGCTGGTTACACGAATGGGGCCACGGCTGGTCAAGCAGCCTGTTTTACTACGGCGCGGACCTACTCAACGAGCGCCGTTTCGAGCGCGCCGACTTGCGTATAGCCAAGCGTTTTAACCTGGGTAAAAGTGATCTGGAACTGGCGCTGATGGTGCAACAGCGCCTGGATGATGAAGCCCTGACCTGGCGCGAGAATCTCTATGACGAGCGCCGCCTAATGTCTGTCAGCGCTCAGCTGGACTTTTAAATGAGCAAACTGCCAAGGATTGCTAGCGAGGCCAATGGATGAGCCGCCTGATATTGCTCTACTGCTGCCTGCTGATAGCGCTGCCCGCCTGGGCGGCTGAAATCATTTTCAGCAGCACTGCAGGCAATCCCGCTATTCAGGGATTCGTCAACGAGCTGCAGCAGCGCAGGCCACATGACCAAGTCAGCTTTGTCGCCCTGAACAAGCTGCCTGCGCCCTCACAACTGCCCGACACAAACCGCCTGATATTGCTCGACAGACCCGCACTGGACTGGCGCCTAACCGATCCAGCAGGGCCGCCCAGCCTGGGCATGCGCATCAGCCGCATACAAGCCCGAGACCTGCCGGCAACCCTACCCGCTCAACTAAGCCTGCTCTGGAGCGACCCTTCACCGCAGCGGCAAATGCGCCTGGCGCGCTTGCTGCTACCCGCAGCGAAGCGCGCCGGACTGTTATTTGATGCTGACAGTGCCTTTCTTCTCGAAGAGTACCGGCAGGCTGCGACGGAGCAAGACATGCGGCTCGTGACCCGGCGCTGGCCTGATACGCGCGACAGCCGGCCGCTGCTCTACCTGCTGTCGCACAGCGACTTACTGCTGGGGATCAACGACACCAGCCTGTTCAATTCGCTCACCGTGAAAAATCTACTGCTCACCAGCTACACCCATCAGCGACCGGTGATTGGCCCTAGCGCCAGCTTCGTCCAGGCCGGCAGTTTGGCAAGTACGTACAGCGACCAAAGCGACTGGCTGGACAGCCTTGAGGACATCCTCAATCAATCGCCAGATAGATGGCCAAAGTACAGCTACCCCGGTCATTTCAAAGTCACCAGCAACCCCCAGGTCGCACGCTCACTGGCAATTGAATTGCCCAGCAACGAATCACTGGCGCAGAAGCTCGCAGAAGGAGAACAGCCATGAAGCTGCCCCGCCATTGGAATATCCATACCCGCACCCAGCTCATCAGCGTCGGGCCGGCACTGCTCTTGACCCTTCTGTTGACCGGTTTCTTTACCTTCACCCGCCTTCAGGAACTGCAACTGGAGCTCAAGCAGACGGGCCAGCTGATCGCCAGCCAACTGGCTCCAGCCACCGAGTACGGGGTTATCTCCGGTAATCTGACGGTGCTCAAATCGCTGCTTGGGGTCACCTTGCAAACCCCGCACGTGCGCTTTCTCGAAGTGCGCGACCACAACGACCGCATTCTTATTTACGTCGAACAGCCCAGCGCTGATACCACCTCTCATGCAGCAGTTAGCGTCTTCGAGGCGCCGATTTTGTTGCAGAAGGTCACCCTCAACGCAGACTTTATGCACAGTGAAAACACCAATACTGCGCCTCTCGCGAATGACTATCTGGGCCGCGTGGTCGTCGGTATCAGCAGCGACGCGTTTAACACGCGCCAGCAGGAAATCCTCTTCAAGGCCGCTCTACTCGCGCTGTTTGCCCTGGCGCTGACCTTTATTCTTGCTCGCCGCCTGGCCCGCCACCTGTCGCAACCTCTCAGCGCCATGGGCGATGCTGTCAGTGCGATTCAAGCAGGAAATTACCAGACCATCCTGCCGGAGGTTGGCGAAGGTGAACTGCAGGCCTTGGCACGGCATATCAACAACCTCGCCCATGGCCTCGCCAACGCCAGTGAAGAACAGCAACGGGCTATGACCCTGCTGATTCAAGCGCGCGAGCAATCCGAGCTGGCTAACCGCGCAAAATCCGACTTCTTGGCCATGATGAGCCACGAGCTGCGCACCCCCATGAACGGCGTGCTAGGGATGTTGCAGTTACTGGAAACCACCGAGATGACCCAGGAGCAGGCGGAATATGCTGCCCTGGCCACTGAATCCACCGAACACCTCCTCAAGGTCATCAACGACATTCTCGATTTTTCACGCATTGAACGCGGCTCATTGGAACTCGAGCACATCCCTTTCAGCTTGCAGGCCCTGCTACAAAGCTCAATTCAGGTGTTCCAGCACAGCGCGCAGCAGCGCGGCCTGCAATTACTCCTCGATGCGCAGAGCGGCCTTGAGCAATTGCAGGTTTGGGGTGACCCAACGCGTATGCGGCAAATCCTGGTCAACCTGATCGGTAATGCCCTGAAATTCACCGAGAATGGCAGCATTCGCGTGCACTGCAGCTGGCAAGCGCTGGATAACCAAGTGCTGTGGTTCAGTTGCGCGGTGCATGACAGTGGTATTGGCATCCCTCCCGAGCGTCTGGAGCACATGTTCAATGCCTTCCAGCAGGCCGACACTTCTATTTCAAGACGTTACGGTGGCACAGGCCTGGGCTTGCCTATCGCACGCACGCTGGTAGAGCGCATGGGCGGCACGCTGCGGGCTACCAGCGTGGAAGGTCAGGGCTCGGTTTTTACCCTGGAGGTGCCCCTGCCTTTTTCTCAGCAAGTCGCACCAGCGACCAGCGGAAACCCACAGTTATCGGATCAGGGCAGCGGTCAGTCGGTGTTATTAGTTGAAGATAACCCGGTCAACCAAACCGTGATCGAATCCATGCTGCGCAGCTTGGGCTACCAGGTTAGCTTGGTGGCTGATGGTGCACAGGCCGTTCATAACGTCAGCCAGCACCGTTACGCGGCCATTCTGATGGACTGCCGGCTGCCCATCATGGACGGCTACGAAGCCACGCGACAGATCCGCCAACTGCCTGACTGCGCGCAGCTACCGATTATCGCCCTTACCGCCAATGCCCTACAGGGCGACCGCGAAGCCTGCCTGAATTGCGGCATGAACGACTACCTGGCTAAGCCTTTCAAGCGGGCAGACTTGCAGCGAATACTGCAACGCTGGCTGCCCCCTCGCCCTTCGACGGGTAGTCAAGAAGATCGAACTGCTGCAGGCTAACGCGCATGTGCGCTATGACAGGCCTTCAGAGCGGAGTACAACTGTACTCACAAAGCTGTGACTTTCACCACAACGCAACAGTCTATGACTAGGCTATCGGTAGGCGCAGCAGACAGACTGCGCCGCCAGCCAGGACGATTCGCCCAGCCTTGGCGCATGGGACATATTGAGGAGCTCGCATGACCAAACAAAACGCCTTCACCCGGGAAGACCTGTTGCGCTGCAGTCGCGGCGAACTGTTCGGCCCAGGTAATGCGCAACTGCCCGCGCCGAACATGCTGATGATCGATCGCATCACCCATATCAGCGACACAGGCGGCAAGTACGGCAAGGGCGAAATAGTCGCCGAGCTCGATATCACTCCAGACCTGTGGTTCTTCGCCTGTCATTTCGAAGGTGATCCGGTCATGCCAGGCTGCCTGGGCCTCGATGCCATGTGGCAACTGGTGGGTTTCCACCTCGGCTGGCAGGGCAACCCCGGCCGTGGCCGCGCCCTCGGTTCGGGTGAAGTGAAATTCTTCGGCCAGGTTCTGCCGACTGCCAAGAAAGTTACTTACAACATTCATATCAAACGCACCATTGCCCGCTCTCTGGTCCTGGCTATTGCCGATGGCACCGTCAGCGTCGATGGCCGCGAAATTTACAGTGCCGAGGGCCTGCGGGTCGGCCTGTTCACCTCCACCGACAATTTCTAAAGGACTCTCTGCATGCGTCGCGTCGTAATTACCGGCCTAGGCATCGTTTCCTGCCTAGGCAATGACAAAGCCACCGTCTCTGCCAGCCTGCGCACAGGCAAGTCCGGCATCCGTTTCAACCCGGCGTATGCCGAAATGGGCTTGCGCAGCCAGGTCTCCGGCTCGGTTGACCTCAACCTGGAAGAGCTGATCGACCGCAAGGTCTATCGCTTTATGGGTGATGCGGCCGCCTTTGCCTACCTGTCTATGCAGCAGGCCATTGCGGATGCCGGGCTCAGCGCCGAAGACATCTCTAACCCACGCGTGGGTTTGATTGCAGGTTCCGGCGGCGCGTCCACCTTCAACCAGATGGAGGCCATGGACATCCTGCGCGAGAAAGGCGTCAAGCGCGTTGGCCCGTATCGCGTACCGCGCACCATGGGCAGCACTGTGTCCGCCTGCCTGGCCACACCGTTCAAGATCAAGGGTGTCAATTACTCGATATCCTCGGCCTGCGCCACCAGCGCGCATTGCATCGGCAATGCCATGGAGCAGATCCAACTGGGCAAGCAAGACATCGTATTTGCCGGCGGCGGTGAAGAAGAGCATTGGAGCCAGAGCTTCCTGTTCGACGCCATGGGCGCCCTCTCCACCCAGTACAACGAAACTCCGGAAAAAGCCTCGCGTGCCTACGACGCCAAGCGTGACGGTTTCGTCATCGCCGGCGGTGGCGGCATGGTGGTGGTCGAAGAACTGGAACACGCCCTCAAGCGTGGTGCCAAGATCTATGCGGAGATCATCGGTTACGGCGCAACCTCCGATGGCTACGACATGGTTGCCCCGAGCGGCGAAGGTGCAATTCGCTGTATGCAACAGGCCCTGGCCACCGTTGATACGCCAATCGACTACCTGAACACCCACGGCACCTCGACTCCAGTCGGTGACGTCGCGGAAAGCCGTGCAGTGCGCGAAGTGTTCGGTGCCAAGGCGCCAGCCATCAGCTCGACCAAGAGCCTGTCCGGTCACTCCTTGGGCGCTGCCGGCGTGCAGGAAGCGATCTACTGCATGCTGATGATGGAAGGCAACTTCATTGCTGGTTCGGTCAACATTGACGAAGTCGACCCGGAAATCGCCGACCTGCCGATTCAGCGCAGCACCGTTGAGAACGCCAAGCTCGATACCGTGATGAGCAACAGCTTCGGTTTCGGTGGCACCAACGCGACACTGGTACTCAAGCGCTGGGCTGGTAAGTAAGTCCAATCGTTTGTTTGCTGATCGGGTAGGAGGCGGCCTCACGGCCGCCGTCCTCCCACACCACCGTGCGTACGGTTCCGTACACGGCGGTTCAGGCCATGCGGTTAAGCCGATTGATCGTATCCAGTATCGAGACCAGTCCAAGTCTGTCCCATAGCTTCTTCGGCAGCGCCTGATTCATATGCGGCGCTCCTGAGTTCCACCACGGGCCTCGGCCATTGAAGGCCGACTTGCAGGCACGCTCCTCGCTCAATCCCAGGCGCATCAGGTTGCGCGCCCTCGTAGAGGGCTGCTTCCATTGCCGCCAGATGACAC
>NZ_JAYEET010000020.1:0-34129 GCF_034653255.1 Pseudomonas spirodelae
GATCAAATCACGGGAGCGAAAGCGTAAGGGCGGCCAAGAACCGGAGGACGATGAGCCGTTCTGATTTCATGGCGACGACGGCCTGCTACATGGCTGCGTGTGGCAGGTCTTAAACAACTGAACTGGGCTAGCGAAGGAGTGGGGGCAACAGCAGCTGCGCTGGTAGACTTATCCACAGTTGCTGGTAACAAAATCAGCAATCCGCCCTGGGTCAAATTTCAATCGGCAGGGTGGGTCAATTTTCCATCAGCGCCAACAAGCCCGCCACGCATCTGGTCGTAAACGTACGTTGTCATCTAAATGTGGTTTCAGTGTTTCGATTTTTTGCGGGTGCCAGCAGGCATGAATCACACGCAGTCCATCAAGATCCAGGAACAACGGCAGCGATTTAAACCACTCGATGGTCTGTTGATGTTCGCTGGAGCACTCGCCTATTTGGGTGAGAAATTCTTGGTGCTGAGCGCGATTTTTTTGGGAGTGGCTACGCAAGAATTCGTCCGCTTGAGTCGGGTGTGCAGTGGCCCAGGCAACCGCGTTGAACTCATGATTTCCCATCACCGCCAGCGCGTATCCTGCCTCGACCATGCGACGGGCAATTTGGACGGTTTCGACTTGCTCAGGGCCGCGATCAACGAAGTCCCCAAGGAAAATCACCTTGCGCTCATGATGCTGCCAGATTCTGTTGAGTTCTTGGTAACCCAGCGTCAGTAGAAGGCGCTTGAGTGCCGAGGCATAGCCATGAATGTCTCCGATAATGTCGTACATGCAATTCTTCCTTGGCAAAGTTGGCGGTAGGCGCACTCTAATCAGCCATACGCAACGGGTGAAAGCTAAGCGTCAGTGATAAAGCCACCCCTGCAACTCATCCAAATTCACCACCACAATCTGTTGCGCTGTCGCTTTGGCATGTACCTTGGTCGTGTCGATTTGATAGCGCTGCAGCACGTACTGCACCAGCGCGCCACGGGTCTTGATCACCAGGCGGCCATCCTGCATGCCGTAGTCGGTTTCAATGATGGCTTGCTGCTCGGGTTTTAGGCGTGAGTCTGGCTCGATCAGCACGCTCACAAGGCTGTTCCAGCCATCGTCTTCGTCGCGGCCATTTTCTGAAGCATCGTCCATCAACTCCGGCACACCACGGAAGCGGCTGAGCACGAAGTCGCGGTAATCCCTGTTCTTCTCGCAATACGCACGCACATGCCAGCGCATGCCGGTGTAGATCAGCGTATGCGGAGCGATTAGCCGAGTTTCGGCGTCCGGTGTGGTGAAGGACACATACTCACATTCCAGGCGCAGGCCTTCGCGGCAGGCGCGTAGAAGAGGGCGCAGCAACTCTGGGCGCACCGTGCGATCAGGCACCTGCAGCACTTCGGTATGCGCATAGGCCAATGCCAGGCCGTCCACATGCGGGGCGCGGTCATGGTTTTGGTTGAGTAGGTGCAAATAGGCGCTGGCACTGTCGTCGATGAAGAGCGGCTTGAACTGCTTGCTCGGCACATACCCCTTCAAATGCTTGTCATATTCCAGGTTCTTCGGCGCATGCTCGTTGATGTAAGTGTTGATGTCTTTTGACGCCTGCTGGCGGCTGATACCGAAGCTCTGCATAAGGTGGTTCGTGGTCAGTCGGCCTTCCCACCACACCACGGTTTCGATCAGGCGGTAACGCAGCGCCAGGTCCCAGCGCACCGATTCGATTTCTTGCTTGCGTTTCATAGCCACTCCATCTGCTTGAAAACTTTACCTGTACGAGTAAACACTCTAGATGTGTCTGCTAAAGCTACATATCTTGGAGGCGTCGTTCAAGCGACGTCGCTGTTTGAGGCAGAGGTGCACATGGAAGGCATACAGTTAGGCTGGGTGCTGTTTCTCGTAGGCTCAGTTGTATTCTTAATGATGGGCTTGCTGCTTTTGTTATTGCTGGTGCGCGACCAGCATTTGCAAGGACTGCTACAGCTCCAATGCCAACTGAGTGAAAAGTTGGGCCAGCATCGCAAGCGTTTGGAGCATGAAAAATTCGAATTACAGGCAGCATTGCGCGCCGAGCGCGCACATGTGCAGCAACTGCGTAGGAAGGTTCAGCTGCTTGAGTATTTGGTCTGCGAGCAACCTGAGTGCCAAGGAGGCTGAGAGGCTCTATTTAAATCGTTGCCGCCCAATAGCGGACATTACAGCGTAGTGTGCGTAATTCTTGTCAAATCCGTTGCTGTACCTTTACCGCTGTCAGCAGTGTGGATAATGTGACGGCCATCGCACCACAATAACGCTTTAAGCACCAAGGACGGTCCCGCCTGATTGCTGGTCTCAAACCCAGCCCTTCTTGGTCCACCGCCCCCGAAATAACGCCTACAGGCGTCCGTGTGTTTAATTAAAAATGCAGCAAGTACTAGCCGTGCACTTCACCGCTGGCCAGGTTCAGTCATGAGTTGAGTGGGGCTGTTATAGGAAAATGGGCGCGTAGAAGCCCGTTCAGTTTGGCTTCAGCGTCATCAAGGATTGAATGGGCAACCAGGTTGCCCGTTCAAATGGCCGAGAGGCCGATAGTTCTAGCTTCATACATTTAGTCATGAAGCATGTGATCACCAGGGAGCAGTAGCTTGAAGAAGTTGACGTTATTGGCAGCAGCAGTGGTCTTGCTGTCAGGTTGTACCCAGCGCTATATCGATTTCACGACTATTTCCTCAAAAAACATGGACATGTCGCGCGGTGCAGAATTTGAGCGCGGTACGCAGCGTGTGGTCGGTGAAGACAAGTCGCACATCATTATCTTTATCCCTACAGGGCAGCCCAATGCCAAGGAAGCGCTGGATAAAGCAATTGAGAGTACGCCGGGTGCAGTGGCCCTGCTCGACGGGGTAATTACCCACAAGTTCTGGTGGATCCCTTACATCTACGGGCAAAGCTCAATCGAAGTAGAAGGCACGCCGCTGATCGATCCGCGCCTCAAGCCGGGTTACCGTGCAGCCAATGCCCAGGCAATCCCGTTGAGCAGTAACCAGGCTCAATAAGCCAGGTAAAACAGCGGTTGCAGCGCATGCTGCAGCCGCTTTGCTTAACCCTCCCCAAGGGTTCGATGCTGAGGGGTTGCGGGCAAGCAAGCAGAATTTTCAGGCCGTGCTGGTGGTTTATCGATAGCAACAATATCGGTTGGACTGCAGCGGGCCATAAGACTTTATAGCGGTATGCGTGCGGCCAAAGCTGTTCGCCGTCTGCATTCGGAGTGCTGAATGATCGACCCAACCCTTCTACGCCAGAGCCTATTAGCCGCTGTGCCGATTGATGGCAGCAGCATTGGCAATCAAACGTTGTTTGAGCGGCTTAAAGCGCAGTTGCCGCAGATTAGCGAAGAACAACTCTGGGCTGCCCGCGATGCGCTGATCGAGCAGGGCGTGCTGGTCAAAGGCCGTGGTCGCGGTGGTTCGGTGTTGCGTGCGCAGGTGTCGGGCAGCAGCCTGGCGGATCAGGTGTTGAACAAGGCCCGTGAACGTATGGCCCCGGTGAATACCGAAGAAGTCTCTGCCGGTTATGTGGTGCAAGCCGCCGCAGCGGTGAAAAAGGCCAAAGCGCCCAAGCAGCAGGCCACAAGCATTGAGGCAATGGAGAAAACCCTCTGGGCCACCGCCGACAAGCTGCGCGCCAATATGGACGCCGCCGAGTACAAGCACATCGTGCTCGGGCTGATTTTCCTCAAATACATCTCTGACAGCTTCGCCGGCCGCCGCGCCGAGCTGGAGCACAAGCTGCTGGATGAAAACGACGACTACTACCTGGGCGATGATGACCCAGAAGCGCTCAACGCTGAGCTTGAAGACCGCGACTACTACCGCGAAGTGAACGTGTTCTGGGTGCCGGAAGTGGCGCGCTGGGAGTCGATTCGTGCTGCCGCCAAACAGGTGGATATCGGCAAGCGCATCGACGATGCCCTGGCTGCTATCGAGGCAGAAAACCCACGGCTGAAAAACATCCTCGACAAACGCTACGCCCGCGCCCAGTTGCCGGACGGCAAGCTCGGCGAGCTGGTGGACTTGATCTCCACCATCGGCTTTGGTGACGACATCGGTAAAGCCCGCGATCTACTCGGCCAGGTGTATGAATACTTCCTCGGCCAGTTCGCCAGCGCCGAGGGCAAGCGCGGCGGGCAGTTCTACACCCCGGCCAGCATCGTTAAAAGCCTGGTAGCCGTGCTTAACCCGCACCATGGCAAGGTGTATGACCCGTGCTGCGGTTCGGGTGGCATGTTTGTGCAGTCCGAGAAATTTATCGAAGCCCACGGCGGCAAGCTGGGCGATGTGTCCATCTACGGCCAGGAAGCCAACCCCACCACCTGGCGCTTGGCGGCGATGAACCTGGCCATTCGCGGCATCGACTTCAACCTGGGCAAAGAGCCGGCCGACACCTTCGTGCGCAACCAGCACTCAGACCTGCGTGCCGACTTTGTGCTGGCCAACCCGCCGTTCAATATCAGCGACTGGTGGCACGGCAGCCTGGAAGGCGACCCGCGCTGGGTGTATGGCACACCGCCGCAAGGCAACGCCAACTACGCCTGGCTGCAACATATGCTTTACCACCTAAAGCCCAATGGCCGCGCCGGTATCGTGCTGGCCAACGGCTCCATGAGTTCTAGCCAGAACAGTGAAGGCGATATTCGCAAAGCCATGGTTGAGGCCGACGTGGTGGAAGTGATGGTCGCGCTGCCCGGCCAGCTGTTCTTCAACACGCAGATTCCCGCCTGTCTGTGGTTCCTCACCAAACAGAAAACCGCCCGCCCCGGCGAAGTGCTGTTTATCGACGCGCGCAAACTCGGCACCAGCGTGAGCCGCGTGCAGATCGAGCTGACCGATGCCGATATCGAACGCATCGCGCAAACCGTGGCCAACTGGCGCGACGAACCGCTGGATGTGGGCGGTGAGATTGCCGACTACCAGGACATCGCCGGCTTCTGCCGCAGCGTCAAACTGGAGGAAATCGCTGAGCACGGCCATGTGCTGACGCCGGGCCGCTATGTCGGTGCCGAAGAGGTGGAGGACGACGACGAAGCCTTTGCCGAGAAGATGCAGCGGCTGACAAAGCAGCTTGGCGAGCAGATGGAGAAGGGTGCAGAACTCGATCAGTTGATCCGACAGAAGCTAGGGGGGCTGGGGTATGAGTTCTGAGTGGGGAAGTGCTCTAGTTGACGATATGAAGGCGTCCTCTCAAGCGAGCATCGCGATTGGCCCTTTCGGCTCAAGAATGAAGAGTGACTGTTATGTGGCGCAGGGAGTAAAGGTAGTTCGCGGCACAAACATATCCTCGGGTAGAACATTTTCGGGCGATTTTGTATTTGTCACCTCGGAGAAGGCACAGGAGTTAGGTGGCGCAAACCTCAGGCCAAATGACTTGGTTTTCCCTCATCGGGGCTCAATCGGCGAGGTTGGTATTGTTCCGGATGATGGCGAGCAGTATGTGATTTCTTCTAGCTTAATGAAGCTCACGTGCGACCCATTAAAAGCATTCCCACTGTTTATCTATTATTTTTTTAAGTCAGAAAATGGCAGATATGAGCTTCTTAAAAATGCTTCTCAGGTCGGCACCCCCGGCATAGGCCAGCCCCTAGCTTCTCTGAAGTCTATTAGAGTTCCTTTGCCGCCGTTGAATGAACAAAGAAGTATTGCTGCATTTCTTGGCACTCTCGACGACCGCATCATCCTGCTACGCGAAACCAACACCACCCTGGAAGCCATCGCCCAGGCGCTTTTCAAATCCTGGTTCGTCGATTTCGATCCCGTGCGCGCCAAGGCCGAAGGCCGCCAGCCGGAAGGCATGGACGCCACCACCGCCGCCCTGTTCCCCGATAGCTTCGAAGAGTCCGAACTGGGCTTGGTGCCGAAGGGGTGGAAAGCCGGAGTGCTCTCGGACTTGGCTAGTTTCCAGAACGGTTATGCCTTCAAAAGCCAAGACTGGGTTGATACTGGCCATCCGGTAGTAAAGATCGGTGATGTTAAGCCTGGTCTGATCAATTTTTCTGGTTGCTCTCGGGTTGCACCAACCACAGTTGTCGGACTTGAACGCTTCAAGCTTTCCCGTGGTGATTTGTTGGTAGGTATGACTGGTTATGTCGGCGAGACCGGCTTGGTGCCTCAGATTGAGCCAGATGCCTACATCAACCAGCGTGTGGGCCGGCTGGTTACTCGCGCGGGATTGAGTGATATAGGGATGGTTTACTGCGCAGTTCGTGACTCTGCATACAAGGTCTATGCAGAGTCACAGTCCCATGGCAGTGCGCAAGCAAACGTGAGTGGCGCCGCACTGCTTGCCTACCCTCTCGTGATTCCTCGCCCTGATGTCTTGTGCAGCTTTAATCGCATAGTTGAGCCCTTGCTGGAGTCGATTCTGGCCAATCACGAGCAAGCCCAAACCCTTACCCAACTGCGCGACACTCTATTACCCCGCCTAATCTCCGGCCAACTGCGCTTGCCCGACGCAGAGCAGTCTATGAGTGAGGCGCTGACATGAGCACCCCGGCCACCATTATCGATCTGCTCGATGCCGTGCGTATTCGTGCGGCATCCCTGGCCGAAGCCAAACAGCGTTACGCCGCTGAGTTGGCCCCGGACTTTAACCTGGTGGATCACCTGCGCAATAACGAGGTGGCACTGTCGCGCTACCTCGGCCTGTTGCTGGATACAAAAGGCGTGCACGGCCAGGGCGAACTGTTTTTGCGCGGCCTGCTGCAGCGCTTGGGGCAACCCGGTTTTGAGCCGCAGGATCTGCTGCGCGTAGAGCTGGAACAACGCACCCACAGCGGCCGCTTTCTCGATATTTACCTTGAGTTTCGCGGTGGCGTGATCGGCATCGAAAACAAGCCCTGGGCCGCCGACCAGGACAAGCAGCTCGAAGACTACGCGCGCTTTCTGCAGCTGTCGGCCCGAGGTGGGCAGTGGCTGCTGGTATATGCCTGCAACTGGGACCCTTCCGAAGCCAGTTTGAGCGAGGATCAGCGCAAGGCGCTGGAGCAAACCGGCAACTTCTTGCGCCTGGATTTTTTACGGATTGCCGAATGGCTGGATGACAGCGCCTGCCACACCCGCGCCCCTAAAGTGCGGCTGTTTGTAGAAGCCCTCAGCGCCTACGTGCGCCAGCAGGTTAATGGAGAAAGTGACGTGAGCGAGGCCGAACAAATCAAGGCGGTGATCCTGCAAAAGCCGGAACACCTGGAAGCCGCACTCAAAGTGGCGCAGTCCATCGAACAGGTAAAAGCCCAGCTGCTAGCCGAGTTCAAACGCAGCCTGGAAAACGCCCTTGCAGCGCATAGCTTGGGTTTGGCATGGGAAGACCAACCGCTGTCCAGCGGGCTCGCTTGCGCCGGCTTTGGCGTAAAGCTGCACAAGGCGCATCAACTGCAGCTGCGCTTTGAGTTCGGTGCTGCACGGTTAAACGCGCTGGTGTGGGGCATTTGCCGCGACAACGCCAAGATCGAACTGAACCAAACCGACGCCGAGATTGTAGCTGCCGCCATGGATAGCGCCTTTGGCCCCGGCACTAAAAGTTTGCTCGCGTGGCCCTGGATACCCAACGCGGTTATTCGCGCCAGCGTATTGCACGACAACGAACGCAACTGGGCGACGGCTGCAGAGCCCTGGCTGAGCATGCAAGATGACAGCGAGCAGGGCCTGGTGCAGCGCATCGTTCAACTCGCGCTTAAAACCCAGCAAGCGCTGGCGGGTGTGCATGACGCGATGTGTCTGCGTGGGCGTTGACAGGCTTAATATGGACAGCATGGTTGCAGGGTTTCGCGCAGGCGTAGCGTTTGCACCTACCACCACTGCGCAGGCTCGTAATTCCTGCCTGGTTTCCGGCAAGCTGCGCCTGCCTCTTGCTGAAACCCTGATTACGAGATTACAGCTGTGATTTCTTATCTCCACGAAGAACGGATGGCGCGGCTTGAAAAAGCAGTGCCTTTTTATCTTTACCAGCCTGCGCTCAAAGCTCGACTCGACAAGGTATCGAGCAAGGAGATTTGGGTTTCGGACCCTCTCAGATTTAATGATCCCTTGGATCTTCGCTTGACTATAAAAGACCTAAGTTATCGTGGCCCATTTGATGAGGAAAAGTTACGTCAGGCCATAGGCCTGTTAATTAATAATAACCAGGGCGTTTCCCAGCATTGGCTCTATAGCGGCAGTTTGATTAAAAAACTGCAAAATTGGATTGCAGGCGAATGCGATATGCAAGAGTTGGAGCAAGCTATTAGAGAACGGTTTGAGCAGTTCGGCGTAGCCTGCTATTCGTCAGTATGGAATAGTTCCCTTATGTGGTCGCATTACGCCGTTAGTCATGCAGGGTACTGCATTGAATACGCTGTGAATAAAATGGAGTTGGCAATGAATAATCAGGGATTATTTGCCTCCTACGATGTTCACTACTCGTCACTCTTGCCAGAGATTTGTATTTCCGAAGCTCTCTTTTCCCCCCATCAAACACTCGGCAGGATGCTCGCTACTAAAAGTGTCGAGTGGGCTTACGAACGGGAATGGCGACTTGTACATCTGGAGAAGAAAAATACTTTTGTTAAAATTCCTCATGGCATGAAATTATCAGCTTTAATAGCGGGTTTAAAAGCTGATAGCTCACTGCTTTTGAAGCTGAACAAGAAGGCTGAGATGTTTGGTATCCCTGTGTACAAGATAAAGCGAAATCATGGCTATGAGTTGGCTATGGATTTGCTCTAATGTGTAAATTTTATTTTTATTGAGAGGTGATTTATGTATGTAGATGTGGGTGCGCTATTTGATCAGATGTTTGGCCATGAACTATTTAATTTATCAGAGGTTGTCGCTGTTGTTTCTGATAAGGTCAAATGTGCTGATGGAACTGTTTTGGAATTTTTGGAGGACGTTGACGGGCAGATTTGCGAAGGTGATGATATTTTGGTTTTACGTCAGCGTCTGGCACGAAAGGAGTTAGAAGAGGTGCGGGAGTCTATGCGTTGTAAGAATGACTGGAGTTTAGACGACGTATTGACTCAGCAGATTGCTGAGGCTGAAAGGGAAGGTTTTTCAATATCTTACTCGGCTGTTGTAAATGATGAGATTTACCCTCTTTTGGATTTTAAATTTTAATACTATTCATTTTCTGGATAGGTATAGCTTTTCTTTGGCTAGATTTCTGTATGGATCTTTATGGTTGCTTAAATTTTGGCGAATGCCTAGATTTAAGTTTCCATGAGCTGCTAGCTGCAGTTGATAAATTCGCTCTCATGCTTGAGGTGGCCCGGCGCCATTTTTTATGTTGCTTATGAGTGATGTGTGTTTCATCTAGTGCAGTGTCAAATGGTGTTCTGTGTCTAGTCGAGCTATGAGGCTCCATTGGTTTGATTCTTATTTAAGCTGATGAGATTTTAAATGAGTACATTAATAAGCCAGAGGCTACAAAGCAGTCGCAAAGAACTGCTGGATATTGGGCTTCGCAATAGCATGCTGAACTTCCGCAAGACAGCTAAGACCTTGATGGTGGTCGATGAGTTGTCGGAGGAGGTTTTCAACATCCTTTATCGCCAGTACAAGACCATGACCTTTGCGCCAATGTCTGGCAAGAAGTTGGCTGAGTTAGCTAAGACTGCCACACCTGAGGATAGTGAGGCGGAGTCCGCCAGTGATTCTGAGTTGTTGCATGAGCTGGATCATCTGGACTGGTCCAGTAGTGCCGACGAGACTGATAGCGATGAGAGCGGCAAGGCCCGTCGGCATGTAGATACTCGTTTGCAGACAGCCATTGATGACGAGCGTTTGTTTCTTCAGCTGTTGAAAATACATACCGAGGCTAAAGGGTTTATTGAGGAACAAGGTGTCAACACCTTGTTCCTGGCGCTTGGCTTCTTGCATTGGTACGAAGCGGATAGCTCCGAAAACCTGCGCAAGGCACCTTTGCTATTACTGCCGGTTAGCCTTGAACGCAGTAGCGCTAAAGATGCCTTCAAGCTGAAGTACTCCGGTGACGAGCTGATGCCGAACCTGTCGCTGGTTGCCAAACTGAAGACTGATTTTGGTTTGGATCTGGCCTCCTGTGCCTTTGACGAGGACAGCTTTGCGACTGATGAGAGCAGCCTTGGGCGCTTCTACAACGATGTGGCAGATGTAATCAGCAAGCAGAAGCGGTGGAAGGTCGCCAGCAATGAGATTGCGCTGGGCTTCTTTTCCTTTGGCAAGTTCCTGATGTTCAAAGATCTTGATCCGAAGAGTTGGCCGGAAGAGAAGCAACCTGATGCCAATGGCGTGATGAAACGTCTGCTTGGTTCAGGTTTTGGCGATATGCGAGCAGCCTATGCCGAGGATGTGCACATTGACTCGGTGATCAATCCAGGTGATGTGCGCTTTGTGAAGGATGCTGACAGCAGCCAGACAGAAGCCATTCTTGAGGTGCGCGAGGGTTCCAACCTGGTGATTCAAGGGCCACCGGGTACGGGCAAGTCGCAGACAATCACCAATATCATCGCTGAGCTAATCGGCCAGAAGAAAACGGTGCTCTTTGTTGCCGAGAAAATGGCAGCGCTGGAGGTGGTGAAGCGGCGCTTGGATGAATGCCACCTGGGTGATGCTGTACTTGAGCTGCATAGTCATAAATCCACCAAGCAGTCGGTGCTCAAAGAGCTAGGCCGGACGCTGGAGCAGGGCAGACCGCTGACTAAAGTGGGCGAGGATGATCTTGCCAGTTTGAAAGAGCTGCAAGATGGCCTTAACCACTACTGTGAGGCTGTGAGTTCAAGTGCTGGGGCAAGTGGGCTGCCTTTTGTTGAGGTGCTCGGTCGTTACCTGAAACTGAAACGTGTTTATGCCGGATTACCGGTGATTCCTTTTGCACCCATGGCTGCCTGGAGTTATGCCGAGCAGCAAAAGCGGCGCGAGTTAGTTGATGAGCTGGTGCTGCATCTAGAGGAAATGGGACGTCCTGATCGGAGTGTCTTCTGGGGCAGTGAGCGGACGTTTTTTTCGCCTATCGAACAGAGCAGCGCCAATGATGCATTGCAGTTGGCTGCTTCACACCTTTCTGCGTTGCAGTCGGCTGCTGCAGCACTTTCGGACCGGTTAATGCTGACTCAACCGGCCACCTTGGCGGATGTGGATGTGGTATGCCGTGCTGCACGGCGTGCTGCTGAAGCGCCGCGACTGGAAGGGGTACAGCTGTCTACGGGGGAATGGCAGTCAAGGCGTGATGTCATTCGTGAACTGCTGGACGCTGGTGAGCGTATGACAGCTTGCCGCACCAAACATGACAACCAGTTGATCGATGCTGCTTGGGAGCAGGATCTTTTAGAGGTTCGACAGAGCCTGCTGGCTTATGGCGACAAGTGGTGGAAGATCTTCTCGGGCCGCTTCCGGGCAGCTCGTGCGCGGCTCCAAGGGCTTGCTCGTGAGGCATTACCGAAGACCAATGCGAGCATGCTGGAGCTGGTTGACTCGGTATTGACCTATCAGCAGAACAAGAAGGTTTATGACCAGCATGAAGCATTGGGTAGCGCACTTTTCGGTGCCCAATGGCAGCGACAAAAGACAGATTGGGCAGTACTAGAACGGTTGAGTGCTTGGGTCATCAAGCTGCATGACGACCTGGGCAACGGGCAAATTCCGCAGGGCATTATTGCCTTTTTAGCAGGGCACGCCGATGCGAGCGGTTTGGGTGATGCCGTAGCAGGGATCGAGCAGCATGTTCTCGGTTTAGACAAAGCTTTACGAAGCGCGCTTGAAGTAACTGGCATGCAGGGCGAAAACGCTAAGGCTGATGTCAGATCGCTTGGGTTGGCTGCACTGGGTGAACGATTGCAGCAGTGGCAGGGGAATTTGGCTGCGCTCTATCAAATGGCACGATTCAATGTGTTGTCGGAACAGCTTCGCAAGGTCAAGTTGGACGACTTGCTTGAGATTGCTATCAGCAGTGATGAGCCTAATCAGTTGACTGCAATTTTGGATTTCTCTTGGTATTCCGGTCTGGTACAGAGGGTTTACGCCGAGAAACCTGCATTGCAGCAGTTCGACCGGATTAAACACGAGCACCAGATTGCACGGTTCAAATCACTTGATTTGGCCTCGCTGAATCACGCGCAAACGCATTTGGCCAAGCAGGTGTGGGAGGGCATGCCCAATATTAATCAGCCAGGAGAAATGGCTGTTCTGCGGGCTGAGCTGAACAAAAAACGCCGGCATATCCCGATCAGACAACTGATTGAGAAGGCTGGCAGGGCGATTCAACAGATCAAGCCGGTCTTTATGATGAGCCCCATGTCGATTGCGAATTTTCTTCCCCCAGGAAAGGTTGAATTCGACGTTGTGGTATTCGACGAAGCCTCTCAGGTGAAAGCGGTTGATGCTTTCGGCGCAATCATGCGCGGTAAACAGGTGGTTGTGGTCGGTGATACTCGGCAGATGCCCCCTACTGATTTCTTCAGCCGCGATGTGGAGCTTGATGATGAAGATGCTGCGACCGCCGACATCGAAAGCATTCTGAGCATGTTTAAGGCGGCTGGTAGCCAAGAACGCTATCTTCGTTGGCATTACCGGAGCCGCCATGAATCTTTGATTGCAGTCTCCAACGTCGAGTTCTACGACAGCAAACTGGTGGTCTTCCCTTCGGCGGGCCAACATCCGCATGCCAGTGGCGTGAGCTTCGATTATCTGCCTGATGCTCTGTATGACCGGGGTCGCACCCGTACCAACAAAGGTGAGGCCAAGGCCGTTGCACAGGCTGTCATGCAGCACGCTATTCGCACGCCAGAGCTATCGCTGGGGGTCGCGGCATTCAGTGTGGCGCAGCGTGATCTGATTCAGGTCGAGATCGAATTGCTGCGGCGGCAGATGCCTGAAGCTGAGGCGTTTTTCACGTCGCAGGGCAGTGAGCCGTTCTTCGTAAAGAACTTGGAGAACATCCAGGGTGATGAACGAGACAAGATCTTTATCAGTATCGGTTATGGGCGTAATGAGTCCGGGCGGATAGCCAAAGAGTTTGGTCCGTTGAACCGCGAGGGCGGACATCGCCGACTCAATGTTTTGATCACTCGTGCCAAATTGGCGATGCGTGTGTTTTGTAACTTCAGGGCTGACGAGCTTGAGCTCGATGCGGGAGCCAGTCTTGGCGTTCGGGCACTGAAAAACTTCCTCAAATATGCCGAGACGGGTGAGCTTGAAGTCGCTCGGGAAACAGGTAAGGCTGCTGATTCGCCATTTGAATTGGAAGTGATTGAGGCGCTGCGTGAGCGTAACTATGAGGTTGAGCCCCAGGTAGGTACTGCAGGGTATTTTATCGACATTGCAGTTAAAGACCCTGAGTATCCGGGGCGTTATGTACTGGCCATTGAGTGTGATGGCGCTGCCTACCATAGCTCACGATCTGCGCGTGATCGTGACCGTCTTCGCCAGGGTGTTTTAGAGGGGTTGGGCTGGAATTTCCACCGTATCTGGAGCACCGATTGGTTCCGTAATCCGCAGCAGGAAATCACCCGGGCCGTGGCAGCTATTGAGGCGGCGAGGGCCAAGATTGCAGAAGGGCGTTATGCCCTCCCTGAAGTAACTCCAGAACCTAAGCATGAGATTGTTCGAGGCACGTCTGCTATAGAGTCAATGCCTAGTTTGAGCAAACCATACTTCAAAGCCCGCTTGCCTCTAGTTGCATCGTTGACTGAGCTGCATCAAGAGAAACCAGAGCACCTGATGCAAATGGTTAGATCCGTGGTTGAGGCTGAGGCTCCGGTGCATCTCAGCGAAGTCACGCGCAGATTGATGGAAGCTTTTGGTGTGACGCGGGCAGGTTCAAGGATTACCAACGCGGTAGAGGAAGCCGTGCGACTTGGTGTGCGGCACAAGCTGTTTAACGAGCGTGGCGGTTTCTTGTATGGCGCTGACAACCGACCGATCCCTATTCGCAACCGTGCTCATTTGGAGTCGGCTGAGCGAAAATTTGAGTGGGTTGCCCCAGAAGAGTTAGATCAAGCGCTTATGCAAACTGTCATGCTCGGTTTTTCAATGAGCCGCGAAGATGCCATTTCGGGAGCATTAAGTCTTCTCGGTTTTGGGCGTGCTACAGCAAAGGTATCAGGTCAGTTGGAAGAACGAATCAGCAGCCTCACTGCTGAAGGGCGGTTAAAAGAGGTGGCCGGACTTGTCACTGCAGTGGCTGATGCTGCTTGCAAATGAGTTCTCCATTGCGGCGACTGTATCGCGACCAAGTAACTGACAAAGCAGCTAGTAACAGGCCCTTTAGGCTGTCAGGTAAGGTTCAGTAAGGACGAACATGACTGAAGATCAACTGGAGCAAGAAACCCTCGGCTGGCTGGCGGAGGTTGGCTATACCCACCTTTATGGCCCGGACATCGCCTATGACGGTGACAGCCCTGAGCGCGAGCACTATCGGCAGGTGCTGCTGGTTGAGCGTTTGCGTCGCGCCATCACCCGGCTAAACCCGGCCGTGCCCTTGGCTGCGCGTGAGGATGCACTCAAGCAGGTTGTGGATTTAGGGCTGCCCATTCAGCTGTCGGCTAACCGTTTGTTCCACCGCCTGCTGGTCAGCGGTGTGCCGGTTCAGTATCAAAAAGACGGCGAAACCCGTGGCGACTTTGTGCGCTTGATCGACTGGGCCGATGTGCGCGGCAATGAGTGGCTGGCGATCAATCAGTTCAGCATCCAGGGGCCGAAGCATACGCGTAGGCCGGACATCATTTTGTTCGTCAACGGCCTGCCGCTGGTGCTGCTGGAGCTGAAGAATCCGGCGGATGTGAATGCCGATTTGGTGAAGGCGTTCGACCAGATCCAGACCTACAAAGAGCAGATTCCGGACGTCTTTCAGTACAACGAGATTCTAGTGATTGCTGATGGCAGTGAGGCTCGTATGGGCTCGCTATCGGCGGACATTGAGCGTTTCGCCCGTTGGCGCACCATTGATGGCGTAACTGTTGATCCGCTGGGTGAGTTCAACGAACTGGAGACGCTGGTGCGTGGCGTGTTGCAGCCCGCCATGCTGCTGGATTACCTGCGTTACTTCGTACTGTTTGAGGATGACGGTCGGCTGGTCAAAAAGATTGCTGGCTATCACCAGTTTCATGCCGTGCGTGCGGCTATTCAGCAGGTGGTCAGCGCCTCACGTCCAGGCGGTACGCACAAGGGCGGTGTGGTGTGGCACACGCAGGGTTCGGGCAAGAGCATCACCATGACCTGCTTCGCCGCAAGGGTGATGCAGGAAGCTGCGATGGAGAACCCGACCATTGTGGTGATCACCGACCGCAACGATTTGGATGGCCAGTTGTTTGGTGTGTTCTCGCTGTCGCAGGACTTGTTGCGTGAACAGCCGGTGCAAGTGGCGACGCGCGGCGACTTGCGCGAGAAACTGGCCAATCGCCCCAGTGGCGGTATCGTCTTCGCCACCATCCAGAAGTTTATGCCGGGCGAGGATGAAGACACCTTCCCGGTGCTCTCGGATCGCTCAAACATCGTAGTGGTCGCCGATGAGGCCCACCGCACGCAGTACGGTTTTAGTGCATCGCTCAAAGCCCCTGGTCTGCAGGCCGCCGAGGCCAGTGCGCGCTATCAGGTGGGCTACGCCCAGCACCTGCGCGATGCCCTGCCCAATGCCACTTTTGTTGCCTTTACCGGTACGCCAGTCTCCAGCGAAGACCGCGATACCCGTGCGGTGTTCGGTGACTATATCCACGTCTACGACATGCAGCAGGCCAAGGAAGATGGCGCGACCGTGGCCATCTACTACGAGTCGCGGCTAGCCAAGTTGTCGCTGAAGGTTGCGGAGTTGGCGCATATCGACGAAGAGGTCGATGAGCTGGCCGAGGATGAGGAAGAAGACCAGCAGTCACGCCTGAAATCTCGCTGGGCGGCGCTGGAAAAAGTGGTGGGTGCTGAGCCTCGCATTCAGAGTGTGGCGGCGGATTTGGTCAATCACTTTGAAGAGCGCAGCCAGGCGCAAAGCGGCAAGGCCATGATCGTGGCAATGAGTCGCGAGATCTGTGTGCACCTGTACAACGAGATCATCGCGCTGCGGCCTGAGTGGCATGACGAAGACCCGGAGAAGGGCGCGATCAAGATCGTGATGACTGGCAGCGCTTCAGACAAAGCCCTACTGCGCCCACATATCTACCCCAACCAGGTGAAGAAACGCCTGGAGAAACGCTTCAAAGACCCTAAAGATCCGCTGCAGTTGGTGATCGTGCGTGATATGTGGCTGACCGGCTTCGATGCGCCCTGCGTGCACACCCTATATGTCGACAAGCCCATGAAAGGCCACAACCTGATGCAGGCCATCGCCCGGGTAAACCGGGTGTTCAGGGACAAGCAGGGCGGTTTGGTGGTGGACTACATCGGCATCGCCAACGAACTGAAAGCGGCACTCAAGGAGTACACCGCCAGCAAGGGTCGTGGGCGGCCCACCGTGGATGCCCACGAGGCTTACTCCGTGCTGGAGGAAAAGCTCGATGTGCTGCGCAGCCTGCTGCATGGCTTTAACTACAGCGATTACCTAAGCGGCGGGCACAAGCTGCTGGCAGGAGCGGCCAACCACGTTTTAGGCGAAAAAGACGGTAAAAAGCGCTTTGCCGACAATGCCCTGGCTATGAGTAAGGCGTTCACCCTGTGCTGCACCTTGGATGAAGCCAAGGCAGTCCGCGAGGAAGTGGCCTTCTTCCAGGCAATCAAGGTGATGCTGATTAAGCGCGAAGTCAGCGCGCAGAAGAAAACCAATGAAGAGCGCGAGCTTGCCATCCGCCAGATCATCGGCAATGCCGTGGTCTCGGGCGAGGTGGTGGATGTCTTCGCGGCCGTGGGGTTGGATAAACCCAATATCGGCCTGCTGGATGATGACTTCCTCGCCGAAGTGCGCAACCTGCCGGAGAAGAACCTAGCGGTAGAGCTGCTGGAACGGCTGCTGGAAGGTGAGATCAAGAGCAAGTTCGCTAGCAACCTGGCTCAGGAGAAAAAGTTCTCCGAGTTGCTCGACAGCGTTATCAAGCGCTACCAGAACCGATCCATCGAAACGGCTCAGGTCATCGAAGAATTGATCGAGATGGCCAAGAAATTCGCCGCCGCCAGCAAGCGCGGTGATGAACTGGGCCTGAATGATGACGAACTGGCCTTCTACGATGCTTTGGCCAATAACGAAGCGTCGGTGCGTGAGTTGGGCGACGAAACTCTGGCCAAAATTGCCCACGAGCTGACCGGCAGCCTGCGCCAGAACGTCAGCGTCGACTGGAGCAGTCGCGACAGCGTGCGCGCCAAACTACGACTGATGGTTAAGCGTATTCTGCGTAAATACAAATACCCACCCGACCAGCAGGAAGAGGCCGCGCAGCTGGTGCTGGCGCAGGCTGAAACGCTGTGTGAGGTGTGGATGTAAGGCGGGCTCGCTGAGCAGCCTGGTGTGCAGAGCAAAAGAAAAATCGGAGCCAGTGTGGGCAGCCTTTCGACTGCCCACACTTACATGAGGGTTATATAGGCGTTCGGGTTTGTAGGTTCCGGTAGATCCAGCACGCCAGCACCACCGCAATCAACAGCGGCACAAAGCGCACAATCAGAACCGCCACTAACAACACCCCCAGGCAGCCAGCGAGGATGCCGGCAAACACAAACACGGCTGCGACCGTGCGTAACAGTAGCGTCATATCGCCTCCTTATAAGTAGCCCTGTTCCGCTAGCGATACACAGCCTTCGTGCCCCACGATGATGTGATCCAACGTCTGCACTCCGACCAGATTCAGCGCCTCCTTTAGTTTGTCGGTCAGCGTGCGGTCCGCCTGGCTGGGTTCGGGATCGCCGGAGGGGTGGTTGTGCACCAGGATCACGGCAGCAGCGTTGTGTTCCAAGGCGACTTTAACGATCTCCCGGGGGTAGACGCTTGCTCCGTCCAAGGTGCCCCGGAACAGCTCGTGAAAGGCAATGACCCGGTGCTTACAATCCAGCATCAGCAGGGCAAAGACCTCGTGCTCGTAGCCTTCGAGTAGCGCCTGCAGATGACTGAATACGTCCCGTGGTGTCGTCAGTTGCCGTCCCCGGCGCAGACGTTGGTTGGCCAGCTGTTTGGCCATCAGCAGGATGTCGGCCTCGCTCACCGGAGACTCGACCAGGTAGATGCCAGCGGCTTCACCGGCTTTTAGCTTGTGCAGTTTCATCTCGTGCTCCATGGGTCGGCTGGCCGGTTTCAGGCGTTAAGGGATTGGTGCTGGCATTGGCTTTCCAGTTTCTCAGCCAGGCTAGGTTTACCGCTTGGCTGCGGAGTGGGTTTGGTTGCTGGCTGTTCTGCGCCTTCAGCACAGAAGAATTCCTCTATCACTGCGCCACTGTCTTCCTCGCTGTCCTCGAACGCACCGTTGCCAAAGCCTCGACGTGCCGCTTCATCCAGCGCGGCTTGATCGAAACCAGCAGCTTGCCGTTGTTCATCCAGCTCATTGGCAACCCGCAATGCTTCACTCATGTCGATGTCGTTACGCACCGTGAGATCGACGTAAAAGATGGGTGTGCCATGACTCTGCCGAGTGGATTTGCCACGCAGACGCAATTCCAGCGGCAGGCATGCCAGGCGATTGCCGGAAATAGCCTGGAAGTAATGCAGGCGAGCCGCCAGGGTGCGGATGCTGTTATAGCCGGTGGTGCGGAACACAAAACTACCCAGCGGGTCGTCGTCACCGATCAGCACGTTCAGCCGGCCGTAAGGTTTACAGGCACCGCCTTTGGCCAGTGGACAGGCATCCGGCGAAGGGCAGGGCAGCGATTGCATGCCTTCCTGGGTGACACGCTTGCAGGTCTCGCCATTACCGACGCACAACGGCCGCCCGGTCTGTCGATCAAACAGCGTGTAGTCAGCGCGAAAGTTCAACTCAGGTTCGTTGAACAGCAGGCGTACCGGGATGCTGCGCAATTTGTCTTCTTGCCCCTTACGCAGCTCGTCATTGAGCGGATGCAGCAGCCAGCCGTCCTTACCTTGCACCTGGGAAGTGATGGTGAATTGATCATCCTTTTCCGGCAGGCGCTTGCCGTTTTTCTCGACGACCTTACCGATAGAAATCCGCCCAAGCACCGGCGGTGTGATTGCTAGACCTTTGAGCATGGTGGTTCTCCTGCAAGCGAAAAAAGGCCAGCCACGCAGCGTTAACTGCATGGACTGGCCAAGGGGGGGGCTGAGGGGGGATTAGCCGATCAGGAAGCGCCGACTGCCTTGCTTGGTTTTGCTGTAACGCGCTTGCAGATAAGGTTTGTCCTTCAGCATGCTTTCGACATCCAAGACGATGCTGTCCTTAGATTTTTTCCAGCTGATAAAGCCTTGGCTGAACTCCGCGCGGGTAGCATCACCCATGGCTTGTTGCAGCATCTGCTTGAGCTGAGCTTCGCGCGTTTCCTTCTCGCTGATGGATTGGCGCACCGCCTTGAGTTCCAGGTAGGCCGCTGCCAAACCGGCACGGCTACTGAAGTCGACGGTCTGGCCGCTGTCCTCCGGGTAGAGCGCGCGCAGTGCCATTTCGGCCGACGCTGAGCCATCAGCAGGCGGCGGCGTGTCGGTCTCGACGTAGTGCCAGAACTTGCGCTCCAGCTCGATCAGGCGAGCAATCATCTGCTCGTCACGTTCGATGCGGTGGATCTCCAGCGTCTGGCCACCGAGCAGCACGGCAACATCTGCCGCCTGCTTGCCGGTGACGGCGAGCTGGTGCATGACCTGCAGTTGCACATATTCAGGCACGCCTTCTTTCCAGAGGCGTGCGCCGTTTATGCCGGCCGTCTTGCATTCGAGGATCTGCACGTCGTCAGCACCAATAACCTCGCGGTCGATGTTGGCCAGCATCCAGGACAGCTCAGGATCTGGGTGTTGCAGCACGGCGTTGATACGCCGCACCTTCTTTTCCGTGCGCTTGCTGTAATGCCAGGCCACGACCGGTTCGAGGACATTGCCCCAGTACATCGGGCTTTCTTCGTCGTGCGGATCGGCCTTCGGTAACGTGGTGTCACGACCGGTTTTCTCCATCCACAGTTCGAGCTGCGATTTGTAGGGATTTAGGCCCACCGCAGCACCAGCATCCGAACTGCCGATGCCTTGTTTACGGACCGCTAGCCAGTCTTCACGCGGTAGTTCCTTGGTACTGATTAAGCGCAGCGCCGGGCGCGCCTTGCTGGTGCTGCTCAACGGAGTAGCTGTCATTGCATTCACCTTGCGGAAATAGAAACGCCCGATCAGCAACTAGGCTGATCGGGCGTTATGGGGTGGGTAAGTAAGCGGTCAGGCAACCAGTTGTAGAGCGGTATCCAGGGCGCGTTGTTTGATCTGCGCGCCTTGGCCGAACCAGGCCGAGTCCATGCGGTACTCGTTGCTGCGTGCCCGGCGTTCGTGATCGACAAACTCGGTCACGGAGTTGAGCAGGCCCCAGGCGGTGCCACGTGCAGAGTCCAGCTGACTGCCCCGGCCTCGGCCTTCGTACAGTTCCTGGACCTTGCGCAGGGCGCGCTCGTTGGGCAGCACTTCCGGCAGAGCACCGGTCGGATTTGTCTCGCACAGCACGTTCATAAAGAAGCCCAGCGCCTCATGCCACTGCACCTTGCGCTCGGCCAGCGCACGCATGCGGTACATAAAGTCGTCCCATTGCGAGACAGCGATGCCGAGCTGTTTCTTCACCACCGTTGAGTCGAAGCGGGTGTTGTGCGGCACCTTGATAGCGCGACTTGTACCGTCCAAGGCGATGGTCAGGGTGTTGTTGCACACCACGCGAACAGTGGTGGGCGTTGCCGTGGTGGCCAGGGTGCCGTCGCAGGACGTGGCCAACAGCAGATACCCGTTCACTTGGTCGTTACCCTTGATCGCAGCACCTTGACCGGTACGCGCCAGCGCCCAGAACTTGCGGCCGCCCTTAAGCACGCCAGCCGTTTCCAGCTCGTAGCCGGAGACCTCGGTGAGATCCCGGTAGAACTCCAGCACTTCGCGCGGCTGCACGGTGTGGTAGCGATTGGAGACCACCGACAGAGGTGCCTTGGTGTCCGAACGGAACAGCACCTTCTGTTCCGGGAAGGAGTGGATGCTGCCCAGATGGCCAGCGGTCTCCGATTTGAAATGCACAGGGCTTTCCTGGATCTGCCAGTCCATACCGGCTTCACGTTGCCAGACTTCGATGGGTTGTTTCTGCGTGAGTTGATTACCCAGGCCATGCCAGGGAGTAGCGCCAGCGTAGGCCATTGTTTCGACGAGATGAGCCATGGTTGAGATTCCTTAGGGTGCATGCCGGCATAAAGCGCCGCGCAGAGCGCAGCACCGACCGGACTATATGGATAGAAAGAGATGGAACGGCTAGGTCAGGCCGGCAGGTTGAAGCGGTGACCGCAGAGCAAACAGAGGTTGTGGGCCAATACGTGGCGGTCGAGCGTATCGCCCAGCTGTGCGCCGAGCGCACAACCACCAACCCCACCGGCCAGGCCGCCGAGGATGGCCCCCGACACGGATCCGAGGGTGATGCCGACAGGCCCGGCGATAGCGCCAATCAGCGCACCAGCCTGGCCGCCAGCCAGCGCAGCGCTGACGCCCCGCGCAACACCGCCTACGGTGCCGATGGCTGCGCCGATCTTCATGGCGTGATGAAAGGAAGCAACTTTGGGGGAGTGACAGCGAGGACACTGCAATGACATGGGACGAACCTTCTTGGTGGTGATGTCATTGCTGTGATGTATGGCTGAGATTTTTTTGATTGAAATCTATTCGGTGTTGTCCTGTTGGATAACTAAAAAGGCCGCTTACGCACGTTCGGCTAGGCGCATCTTGGCTCGTGGAACTTTCATGCATGCAGTATGCTTTGGCCCCGGAGACCATCGATAGAGCTGGTTCCTCTGTGCCTTAGTCCAGCATTTTTATGGACCTCTAGCAGCTCCAGCGCTTTCAGGGATGAGCCTGCAATATGCAAATAAAGCCGATAGCCGATTTGTTGCGTAATAATAATCTTCGGTATCCAACGCTCGCAGTGCTACAGCCTACGAACAGTCCCTATACCGCACTGCTGGTGCAGCCTGAGGCGCTTGTAAAAGTCCGAGACAATTACATTCGCAATGCTAACCAAGACCGAGCGCGAAAGCTGTTCACCTCGATTGCACAGGAGGCGTCTGAACGGTCGGTAGAGTTACTTGTAACGCCTGAATACAGCTTTCCGTGGGAGTCCATCGAGGAATTGCTCCAGATGGGTGTGAGCCCTACCGGAGGACAGCTCTGGGTGCTTGGATGCGAAAGCCTGGCTCTTTCAGATCTCGATGATCTGAAGGGACGATTCGGGCAATGGGCGGAGGTTTTACACGAGCCGCTTCCGCCACATGCAGCCACTGCTCGCTATCTTGACCCACTAGTGTACATATTTAGCACCGAGCAAATCGGCTCGGGCGCGCCTCGAACGGTCATGGTTGTCCAGTTTAAAACCACACCTTCTGGCGACCCTGACAACATCGAAGCGACACGTATGGCGCGCGGTGATGACATATACATCTTCGAGAACGGTAACGAGATTCGTCTAATTTCGCTTATCTGTTCTGATGCCTTCGCGTTCACTGATGAGATGGTAGACGCGAGCTATGAGGGGTTGCTCCTTTTGCATCTACAGTTGAACGACCGTCCACGGCATGAGACCTACATGCGCTATCGAAGGCGGCTATATGAATTCGATTGCGATCGCACGGAGCTAATCTGTCTGAACTGGGCAGAAAATATTACGTTCGATCTGCAGGATGGCCGGGCCCCCTTTAAAAAAACAAATATCAGCGCTTCGGCCTGGCATTCTAAGTCCTTGAAATTCGCGACCGATGATGCGCGCGTAGAAAGAAATCATCGTCAAGGCCTCTATTACACCCGGGACAGCGAACAACACCGACACATGCTTCATTTTTCGTATGAGCCGGCGGCTTTTCTTCTTGAAGCAACCAAAGTTCGGCACCATGCGGTGCCGGCAGCCTTGTCGAGACGGCTTGGCCCTGAGCTGATCCATGTTCTGCACTGGAGCGAGGCAAATCAGAAGTGGGCTGAGGCTACTGATATTGCAGGTGACGGCTTCGAAGCAATGATTGAGGACTACAGTCCGCGCGTACAATTTCTAACTGATTTTCATGCGACAAGTCCTCTGGCTATCGAGCGTCTATCGTGTGTTACCAGTGGTGAGCTCGGTCCCTCGCCGAGCTGGTTTGCAGCGCCGAATTTGCCCACAGTTGCCCTTGAACCACGGACCGAAGTCGTGCGTCGCTTATCGGTCGCCCACGATCCAGACGGTAAAGCCTTCAGAGAGCAGCGTGTACGAACTATTGATGCTCTTGCCGGCATCCCTGCGGCTGACCTGCCTCTTCCCAGTCACATGGCAGACCTGCACAGTGGATACCGCTTCACTTGGAGCGTCGAGAGCCCAAATTGCAACGTAGTGTCAATTCACGATAACAAAGTCGCGACGCTTGTATATGCCGGCGAAAGTCCTGCGAAAAGTCACCTCAGTGGACTTTTTGCGCGAGTCAGAGCAACGATTTCGAAAACGTCATTTGCTGACCGACTCTGCGTCCTATATCGCGATGGCCCGGAACTAAAGCGCTTCGATCCACCCGTTGACCGGTTGATCACGCAAACGAACACGAACCCTGGCAAAAGCTTTCTGGAGCCTGAGAAATGATCACAACGGACACTCTTGGCACCCAGGTAGCAACACGACTCTCAAACGTAACCCGCGTAGCACCGTTGGTAATTCGCGCCGAGCGTAATGGTCCGAACGACTCCCCCTACGCGGTTTACTACTTCGCCCTGTCTGAAAACCTCGAAGATTGGGCAGAGCATCTCGAGCAGAAGCAGGACGAAATTATCGGTCCGAGCTATTTCGACACGCCTGGAGACCTCAGATGGAACCACTACCTCTACCTGCTAGTTGGATCTGGTGAGCAGGAAAACGATGCATTTCTTACGCTGAAACGTAGGATCGAGGCAGACAGAACATATGCACGAAAATTTGTCCTGAAACAGGACGAGTTAACGACAGCTCTTAACGAGCTGGAACCACCGGCAGAGACGCCGGGTGGGACGGCCAGTCCGGATATCTCGTCAAAATGGGCAGACCGACTCCTTCGGGCTAACCTTGACGTTGTTCTCGATGAGTTGCCAGTTGCGGAAACCATCCGACAGATCTCAAAAGGGACAATTGGCAAGCAGCACGTTCATGAGTACAGGGAGCGAAAGCCGAAAAGCCCGCAGCCACTAGCTACCAGTTTTCTGGACGCGATCGAACTCGTACATTTTCGCAGATGGCCCGACACAAAATTGTTTGACTCACTGGGCTCTGTCAATCTTCTGGTCGGAAGCAATGGAGTAGGTAAAACCACTTTTCTAGAGGCGATCGAGTTCGCTTACTGTAAGGCGAACGCTCGCGTGGAGGCTCCGGGCAGTACTCATATCCGTGTGAAACTGAAGGAAACCCTCAAGTGGATTGATGCCAAGGCGTCGGGTAAAACCGACGAAGTCAAGCAGCGAAACCTAGACTGGTACGGACAACGTGACCTGCGAGGATCTACGCTCTCGAACAGCTTCGCGCGGTTCAACTTTCTCTCTACAGACAACGCTGCGATCCTTGGTCAGCGCGGCGCGAAGCTTGATTTCGAGGATATGTTGTCTAGGCTCATCGCCGGCCCCCAAACCGCCACGCTCTGGGATCACATATCAAGGCTTGCTCAGCCTCTCGCTGTGGAGTTGTCACGGGTTCAAACAGATATAGAGGAGTCAAAGAAGAGAAAATCAGTCATAGAGGCACTTATCAAGTCGGAGTCGGCGTCACCGCGGGCATCAGATTCTGATTTCAATGCTCTAACTGAGGATTTATCCCGTTTAAGGTGGCGCTCTGAAGTAACGAAAGAGAACATCGCGGGCGCTATCGTCCCAGCACTCGCGAAGGCATCTTCGGTCGCGCGCGAGCTGGAAGCTTCGAACGTGCGCGTTGAATCCATGACTCCTTCTGCTGTAGTCAACGCTCTCGCGGCTGCTGACTCAGCGTTCGAAGAAACGGAGGCGCGTGTCACTGAAATCAGTGATATCGAGGAAAAACTACGGTCAGCGGCGTCAGAAAAAGACGCAATCTTGAAGGCGGTCGAAGAGATCGGTGATATCGAACGCGCATTCCACGCAGGCGCCTTTGGCACATCCACCGACTTCGAGCGGCTTGAAAAAGAGGTCTTCGGGCTGCAGCGTGAGATCGGTTCGGAGTCAATGCCATTAGATGACTCCAGTTGCCTTGAACTCATGCAGGGCACTCTTGACGAGCAACTCTCCTCTACGCAAATTCAGGCAGAAGCGTTGGAAAGAGAGATGTCGAAGCTGAACAGCGAGCTTACGGTCATTCACGACCGGCAGAAGTCGACCGACTCTATGATTTCGGAGCTTCGAACACTGACGAAGCACCTTTTGCAATTGGATCCAGACCACAAGGATTGCCCGGTCTGTTCGACGAAGTTTGACTCTGGCGAGCTTCTGAGCCGCCTTGACGCAATAGCTACTGACAATGGCACCAACAAGGTCGTACATATTCTGGAGGCCTTGGAAGGTGCAAAGCGTAACCATGCACAGGCCGATTCAAGTCGACGTGTACTGACCAATCTTCTCGCTTACTCATTGCGGCGTAAGTTATCAAGTGACGAGATGTCGGCCAAAGAGATTTTATCGGATTACAAGACCCAACATATTGTGCTTGAGCGTCTGCAAGGTAGGCTTAGCGAGCTCACACAAAAGTTCGCAACGTTGGCCCTATCTGGGTTTGACCGTCGGAGAATCGCGGCGCTTCGCCAGGTCGCCTTTGCGACTGGGATTGAAAGTCTGGGCGAAGCAGAGATTCAGATGGCGTTTGGTCAGCGAAGCGCCAAAATCGCAGAGATAGACACCGAACTCTTGCGACTATCCTCAGAGCGGGACCTCGCAGTATCCGCGTTATCGCTAGCTATCCTGGGTACTAGCGATGCAACTGCTTCGGTGACTCAGCTAGTGAGTACGGCGCGAGCGCAACGCACGCGTCTTCAGAACGTGCAATCGCTGATTAACCAATTGCGCCGCCTGCTTGATCTTGCAGACAACGACGACCTGGCTGCAATTATCCCGCGGATAGAGAGCGCAAGAGAGGCTGCTGAGCGGTTCGCTGCAGCGATAACCGGAGAAGCGACCTCGCGCAGCACTGAGGCGAAGGCAACAGCTGATCTTGAACAAATCGAGAAACATATTGAAGAATACGAACTTGTTCAGAGTCGGGTCGCTGCAGCCTTAGAACAGATTACGGAACTGCGTAAAAACGAAGCACTCGCGGATGCCACAGACGCCGAACTCATGAGCGTACAGGCTGCTACTGACTTAGTGTTCCGCAAGATACATTCGCCCCATGAATACGGAGTGAGGCGCGATGCGCAGGCCCCTTTGTACCGCCTTGACGACCCTGGTGTTGATATAACCCTGAGCGACATCAGTACGGGCCAGCGCGCAGCATTCGTACTTTCTGTCTTCCTGGCGATGAACTCCAAGCTTCAGGACGCGCCCCCCGTCCTCCTGTTCGACGATCCGGTTGCACACATTGATGATTTCAACTCTCTGTCATTTTTGGACCATCTCCGGGATGTGGCGCTCGCTGGAAAACGGCAGATCTTCTATGCCACTGCTGATGTCAAACTCGCCGGGCTTTTCGAGCACAAGTTTTCGTTTTTGGGCAAGAAATTCAGGCGGTTCGACTTGTCTCGATAGCGTGGGCTCAAGATAGTAATGCGCCGGGGCTACCTGTCGCAGAATGGTCTGTAGAAAATAGAAGTGAACGCTCAACGCATCGAGACTACGTTCAGTCCTCTTGTCCCTTGAATAGCCGAGACGGACAAGCTGCCGGTAGCAGCTTGTTGAATGTGCTCGCTCCACCAGATCATCATGGGTCTTCTGCGCTCTATGTAGTCCGCACGGTTGTAGGCACTGCGAACTTCGTCCTTGTCGACGTGGGCAAGCGCTACCTCAATTAATTCAGGATCCCAACCCTCCTCGTTGAGTATGGTGCTAGCCATTGAGCGCATGCCATGGCTTACCAGACGCCCTGCGAAGCCCATGCGCTTAAGTGCCATGTTGGCGGTCTGGCTGTTGCAGTGGGTGCGAGGATCACGGTCTGCAGGGAACACGTATTCGCGGTGCCCACTGTAGGGTTTGATAGCCTCTAAAAGCGCTAGTGCTTGTTCAGTGAGCGGCACGATATGTGTGCGCCGTTTCTTCATGCGCTCTGCAGGAATCGTCCAGATACGCTTTTCGAAGTCAATATCGGCCCAGCGGGTGGTGGCTGCCTCTGCTGGCCGGGTCATGGTGTTAAGTTGCCATTCGATAAGGCAGCGCGTCGTTCTTTTTATGCTGGCATTGGCAATTGCGACCATGAGCTCTTTCAGCTCATCGGGAGCAAGTGCTGCCATGTTCTTCTTTTTCGGTTTTTTAAATACAGAGCGAATCCCGCTGAGCGGGTTCGCATGTATCAGCCCCGAGTTGACCCCGTAGGTCATGATCTCGTTGAGCCGCTGTGACAGCCGCTTAACGGTCTCAAGACTGCCTTTGGTTTCAAGTGGACGAAGAAGGTTGATGACTTGTGGTGCGCTGATGGCTGAGATCGGTGTGGTGCCCAAGTCCGGGAACACGTGCAGCGTCAGTGAGCGCCAGATGTCTTCAGCATAAGCAGGTGTTACTGCATCCTTCTTCAGCTTGCGGATTCCACGGTCATCTGGCCACCCATTCCATGAGCATCTGACCACCGATTCCACGCTGATCCGGCCACCCATTCCACGCGCATCCGGCCACTGATTCCACGGCCATCCGGCCACTCAACCGGGCAGGCAGCTACGCAGGATTTCTTCACTACCATCGACCTCTTTTTCGAAGCAGAGAGGTCGTCGTGGAGCGTTTATCCATGCGTAAGATTCGCGAAGTACTACGTCTCAAGTTCGAGGTCGGACTATCAGCTCGCCAGATTGCGGTCAGCGTGCAGGTCGGTCGTGTCACCGTCGGCGACTACCTCAATCGTTTTGCCGCCAGTGGTCTCAGTTGGCCCTGTTCGTTGTCCGATGCCGAGTTGGAGCAGCAACTGTTCCCGCCGGCCCCGGCGGTTGCCAGCGAGAAGCGGCCTTTACCCGATTGGGCATGGGTGCATGCCGAACTGCGCCGCCCCGGGGTGACCCTGGCGCTGCTCTGGCAGGAGTACCGCCTGAGCCAGCCGCAGGGCTTTCAGTACAGCTGGTTCTGTGAGCACTACCGAGCCTGGCAGGGCAAGCTGGACGTGGTGATGCGTCAGGAGCACCGCGTCGGCGAGAAGCTGTTCGTCGACTATGCCGGCCAGACGGTGCCGGTGATCGATCGCCACAGCGGCGAGATCCGCCAGGCGCAGGTGTTCGTCGCGGTGCTTGGCGCGTCCAGCTACACCTTCGCCGAAGCCACCTGGTCACAGCAGCTGCCGGACTGGCTGGGCTCGCATACCCGTTGCTTCGCCTTCCTCGGCGGCGTGCCGGAGATCGTGGTGCCGGACAATCTGCGAAGTGCCGTGAGTAAGAGCCATCGCTACGAGCCGGACATCAACCCGAGCTACCGCGACCTGGCCGAGCACTATGGCGTGGCGGTGGTGCCGGCGCGGGCGCGCAAACCGCGCGACAAAGCCAAGGCCGAAGTCGGCGTGCAGGTGGTCGAGCGCTGGATCCTCGCCGCACTGAGGAATCGGCAGTTCTTCTCCCTGGAGGAACTCAACAGCGCTATCGCCGGGTTGCTGGAGCGGCTCAACCAACGCCCGTTCAAGAAGCTGCCGGGCTCCCGGCAGTCGGCCTTCGAAGCTCTGGATCGTCCGGCGCTGCGCCCCCTGCCGGAGCAACCCTACGTCTACGCCGAGTGGAAAAAGGCGCGGGTGCACATCGACTACCACGTCGAGGTCGATGGGCATTACTACTCGGTGCCGTATCAACTGGTGAAGAAGCAGCTGGAGGTACGGCTGACGGCGCGCACGGTGGAGTGCTTCCACGCCAACCAGCGAGTGGCCAGCCACCTGCGCTCAATGCACAAGGGCAGGCACAGCACGCAGGCCGAGCACATGCCCAAGAGCCATCGCGAGCATGCCGAGTGGACGCCGCAGCGGCTGATCCGCTGGGCCGAGCAGACCGGGCCGAACACGGCCGGCGTGATCAGCCACATCCTCGAACGGCGCATCCATCCGCAGCAGGGTTACCGGGCCTGCCTGGGCATCCTGCGCCTGGGCAAAACCCACGGCGAAGTGCGTCTGGAGTTGGCCTGCCGTCGCGCCATCAGCCTCGGTGCGTGCAGTTACAAGAGCCTCGAATCGATCCTGCGCCAGGGGCTGGAAAACCTGCCGCTGGCCCAGCAGCACCTGCCCCTGCTGCCGGACGACCACGCCAACCTGCGCGGCCCCGGCTACTACCACTGAACACAAGGAAACTCACCATGCTGCCCCATCCGACCCTGGACAAGCTGCAAACCCTGCGCCTGCACGGCATGCTCAAGGCGCTGAATGAACAACTGAAAACCCCGGACATCGACAGCCTGAGCTTCGAGGAACGCCTCGGTCTGCTGGTCGACCGCGAGCTGACTGAACGCGACGACAAGCGCCTGAGCAGCCGCCTGCGCCAGGCCCGGCTCAAGCACAACGCCTGCCTCGAAGACATCGACTACCGCAGCCCGCGCGGGCTGGATAAGGCGCTGATCCTGCAACTGAGCGGCGGCCAGTGGCTACGCGACGGCCTCAACCTGATCATCGGCGGCCCCACCGGTGTCGGTAAAACCTGGCTGGCCTGCGCCCTGGCCCACCAGGCCTGCCGAGAAGGCTACAGCGTGCGTTACCTGCGCTTGCCGCGTTTGCTGGAAGAACTGGGTCTGGCCCATGGCGACGGCCGCTTCGCCAAGCTGATGAGCAGCTACGCCAAGACCGACCTGCTGATCCTCGACGACTGGGGCCTAGCCCCGTTCACCGCCGAACAGCGGCGCGACATGCTGGAGCTACTGGACGACCGCTACGGCCAGCGCTCGACCATCGTTACCAGCCAGATGCCGGTGGACAACTGGCACGAGCTGATCGGCGACCCGACCCTGGCCGACGCCATCCTCGACCGCCTGGTGCACAACGCTTATCGGATCAATCTGAAGGGTGAATCAATGCGCAAACGGACGCAGAAATTGACGACGCCGGGCACCTCAGACTAACAATGCCACCCCTGCGTCGCTGCGCTCCGACTGCCTGTCCGAATGATCGTGGAACAGGTGTCCGGATCAGCGTGGGCTGAGTGTCCGAATGGCGTGGAATCCGCAGTGAGCTCCCGTGCGGATCGGAATATTTCTACCAAATGGCTGCTTTGTAGGAGCGAGGGGAACGCCAAATCTTTGCTACGCAAACAACGTAGCGGCAGCGCTTCGGCAAAAGCGGCCCGCCAATGTTAGTTAACGCCTAGGGACGTACCGAGCGTTTCAGGGCAAAAGCACCGTCATCCAGCCGGCCCAAGGCCAGCGCGGTGAAGGCTAGAAACACCGGGTATTTCCAGCCGCCATCTTCATTACTAAAGCTTCACCGATTGCAGAAACCTAAGCACGCTGCGACCAGCAGGTGCAGCGTGGCTCAGCCGATATTCAGCGTGCTGACACGGCAAGAATTGGAAACAGGCCGCCGACCACTCAGAGCGCTAACTTACGAAAACCGTTTAGCTAGGTGACCGTGAGCTGGTCCTGTACGTTGGTATTGGTATATCGCAAGCATTTGATACGTCTGACTTGGCTTGAGGCCCTCGGCGAGCGTCTTTATGGCGATTGATCGCGGATCTTCGACGTTTTAACGACCGGCAATTGCCTACAACAGCGTGACGGAACGCGCCTTAGCCTGCGTTCGAAGGATTAAATGAAAGGCTGTCGCTGCGGCAGTCAGGGTTTTCCTATCTATCGACCGAGATTGTGGGCTAAGGATGGTCTGAAAAAGACTTCCCGAATCTGGTGAAATACGCCGATCCCGTTGCCCGAGTTTCCCGATGAAGCAAATGACCTTCGCCGACGCCGAGTACGCCGGCAAGCGCAAGCAGACCCGCAAAGAGTTGTTCCTGATCGAGATGGATCAGGTGGTGCCGTGGAAGGGTTTGATTGCCCTGATCGAGCCGCACTACCCCAAGGGTGAAGGTGGTCGTCCGGCGTATCAGCTGATGGCGATGCTGCACGTACATTTGATGCAGAACTGGTTCGGCTACAGCGATCCGGCGATGGAGGAGGCGCTGTACGAGACCACAATCTTGCGCCAGTTTGCCGGGCTGAACCTAGAGCGTATTCCCGACGAAACCACCATCCTCAATTTCCGTCGCCTGCTGGAGAAGCACGAGTTGGCGGCCGGGATTCTGGCGGTGATCAATGGTTACCTGGGCGATCGGGGCCTGTCGCTGCGCCAGGGCACCATCGTCGATGCCACGCTGATCCATGCGCCGAGTTCGACCAAGAACAAGGACGGTAAGCGTGACCCGGAAATGCACCAGACCAAGAAGGGCAATCAGTATTACTTCGGCAGTGCGACCTGAAAGTCGCATGGGTTTCTGTTCCGCAGGTTAACGCCCGACGGAACCGACTGTTCCACCACTCGTTCCCTACCCAGACAGGCGTGGCCGGCAACAGCCGGGTCTGAAGCTCTGGGGACAATGTAACCGCCGATATTTCGGTAGGTCGAACCGCGAGGCCAGACTGAATCTGCCAGCATCAAGGCGGAGAGGTGCTAGGGATGAACGGGTACGGCTAACACAAGTGAATCTCATATAAACGTCGTCATAGTAGCCAAGCCAAAGATGCTGACAGGCTTGAACCAAAAGGTGCGCGGCCAGGCAGGGGCTCTTACCGATAGCCCCTCGTGGATGTGGTGCCGCCGGCGAAATCGAGGAGCCCGACCCGTTCGGAAATCCATGCGGAACAGGGTAAGCCCGTAGCGTTGCCGATTTCGGCAGGTGAGCTGTAAAGCAAGCTGTTGATGCTGCGGGTAAAGGAATGTGGAAAAAGCGAAGGTCACCCTGTAATGGGGTGAATACAGATTGAAACATCATCTGGCGCGAAAGCGAGCAGACTTCCACACGGTCTTCCATGGCGAGAAAACCTGATCAATCGTTGTACGGAGGAAAGCAGATGGCAGTGTTCGCACCCAATGCGCAAGCAACGGCGAGCATTGGTGCGCCTTCGAACTTCATATCGGCCTGGCCCCAACACTGGAACCAGATCGAGTCGCAAGTGAAACGACTCCAGGTACGTATCGCCAAGGCAACACGAGAAGGCAGGTGGGGCAAGGTGCAAGCCTTGCAACGACTGCTGACTCGCTCGTTCAGCGGCAAACTGTTGGCCGTGAAACGAGTGACGGAAAACAGAGGCAAGAGAACACCGGGCGTTGATGGCAAGATCTGGTCGACTCCGGTGGCTAAATCGACGGGAGCACAAGCGTTACAGCATCGGGGCTATCGGCCTCAACCGCTGAGACGCATCTACATACCCAAAAGCAATGGCAAGAAGCGTCCGCTGGGAATTCCAACGATGCGGGATCGTGCGATGCAGGCGCTGTGGAAACTGGCACTTGAGCCGGTTGCCGAAACGCGTGCAGACCCCAACTCCTATGGATTTCGGCCGCAGCGATCCACTGCCGATGCAATCGCACATTGCTTCAATGCACTGGCGAAACGTGGTTCGGCGCATTGGGTACTGGAAGCTGACATTCGAGGCTGTTTCGACAATATCAGTCACGATTGGCTGCTCACCAACGTGCCCATGGATAAGGTGGTTCTGCGCAAATGGCTTCGAGCGGGGTATGTCGATCAGGGAGCCTTGTTCGCAACGGAGGCAGGAACCCCGCAAGGGGGAATCATCTCTCCGGTACTTGCGAATTGGACGCTGGATGGCCTGGAAGATGTCGTCCATGCAAGCGTGGCTTCGACAGCGCGCAAGCGTAAGCCATTCAAGATACACGTCGTACGATATGCCGATGACTTCATCATCACAGGGGCCACGCAAGCTGTTCTGCAACATCAGGTTCGTCCTGCAATTGAGGCGTTCCTGAAACAGCGTGGACTGGAACTCTCTGATGAAAAGACTCAGATAACGCATATCTCACAAGGCTTCGATTTTCTCGGCCAAAACGTACGCAAGTATGCCGGCAAGCTGCTCATTACACCGGCTCGCAAGAGTGTGAAGGCATTGCTGGATAAGGTGAGGGAAATCGCAAACGCAAACAAGACGGCGACTCAAGCTAACTTGATCTTGACCCTGAACCCGGTGATCCGAGGATGGGCCATGTATCATCGCCATGTTGTCGCCGCCAAGCGTTTCGCTTGGATCGACCATCAGATTTGGCAAGTGTTATGGCGCTGGGCAGTTCGTCGGCACGCCATGAAAAATGCCCATTGGGTAAAACAACGCTACTTTCGTGTCGTAGGTCAACGGCACTGGGCTTTCGCCACCCAGGAGAAAGCGCGCGGCTTGAGTCAACCTGCTTGGCTGTATGCCGCCGCCAGTGTTTCGATTGTGCGGCATATCAAAATATGCAGTGCAGCGAACCCGTTCGATCCAGCATGGACGTTTTACCTTGAGCGCCGAAGAGCGCATCGTCAGGTTACCCAGTCTTACTCAGGCTGCTGGAAGGCTTGAGCCGTATGAGGGGTGACTCTCACGTACGGTTCTTAGGGGAGACAGGGGTGGTAACACCCCTGTTTTACCCGACTGAAGGCCCATATCGGCGTGGACGTCGAGTCCGGCCTGGTGCACAGCGTGGTGGGCACGGCGGCCAACGTGGCGGATATCACCCAAGTCGACAAGCTGTTGCACGGTGAGGAAAACATGGTGGGAGCCGATGCGGGCTATACCGGTGTCGAAAAGCGTCCGGAGCATGATGGCCGGAAGGTTATTTGGCAGGTGGCGGCACGCCGCAGCACCTACAAGAAACTGGGCAAGCGCAGCGCTCTATACAAAGCCAAGCGCAAAATCGAGAAGGCCAAGGCGCAGGTTCGGGCCAAGGTCGAACACCCATTCAGAGTGATCAAGCGCCAGTTCGGTTATGTGAAGACGCGGTTCCGTGGCCTGGCGAAGAACACGGCGCAACTGGTGACACTGTTCGCGCTGTCGAATCTGTGGATGGCGCGCAGACATTTAC
>NZ_JAYEET010000021.1:0-11248 GCF_034653255.1 Pseudomonas spirodelae
GGGGGGGGGGGGGGGGGGGGGGCTGCACTGGTTTAAGTTCTACCCGATATGGCCACAACACAGTGATTTACTTCTGAGCGCCGGCTTACTCAGGACGGTGCATGACTTCGCGCTCAAACAGATGAACCGGCCCACACCATCTATATGACACATACACTACCGAACTGGGCGCAGAACCTGGGTATGGCGAAAATCACCTTCCGCGCAGTGACCAGGGCTTAACCACCGGCTTTACCGCTGAGCGCACTAGCGGGCTGCACGCTTAGTGCTTGAACTCGAACTGCAGCTGCGCGCCTTCGACTGACTGCCAGTAATCCTCATCACGCTCGTTGGTGATCAACTTGCCATTGAGCTGAAAGGGGCTGTCGGGCTGCACTTTCTCGCCAAACAAGGGCGGCAATAAGGGCGTCGACAAGTCGTTAATCGGCTCGAGTGGCTGCAATGGATCAAATACGTTTGGATGCAGGCTCAAGTCCAGCGCAGCTGCTGGCTCAGGCTCTGGCGCAGAAGGCTTGTCTTGCACGCTGCTCTGCTGCCTATCAACAGCCGTAGGCTCAGGCGCAGTGGCACTGCGGCTAACCGTTGCGGGGGACTTTTCGCTAGGTTGCTTTTCCGCAGGTGGTTTAGCCGGTTGCACCTGGACGACCGGCGTTTTTGGCTGTGTGGGTGGATTGGCGGACTGCTCGCAGGCCGCCAGAGACAACAGTGTCATCAGCAGCGCGAGGCTTCGAATAGAGGTCATGGTCAACACAAAGATAGGGATACAGGCCGCTATGCTCGCCTTGGGCTAAGGCCTCTGGCAAGCCTGCAATCTGTACCGCAGGTAACAACAGGGTGAATTGCAGCGCAAACGACTTGCTGCCATTCACCGCATCAACCACGAGCGGCCCAGCGACCTCAGTCAACTTGCTGCAGTTGCTGCAACTGCGCGTCGACATCCAGCTCTGGATAGTTGCGCATCAGCTGCAACAACAAGGCATCGGCCTCCTCCGTCCAACCATCGCGGCGCAGCTTGAGTAACCGCAGCAACTCACTGCGCAGTTGCTGCTGGGCTTGATCGCCTACTGGCTCAGCCGCTTTACTCAGCGCTTGCTCGGTCGGCGCAGGGACTGCTTGTGGCAGTTGCTCATGCAACGCATCAGCCGAAGACTCTTCACGCAGCAGCTGATTGGACACATCGGCCGAGAGCTTCTTCTCAGCCGATGCGGCATCAGCACCGTAGCCCGGAATCTGCGGTGCAGACTGCATTGCCCGCGAACGCTGCGGCTCATCAGCACGCGCAGCCGATTCCGCCTGTGGTGTGGGCACCGGTGCGGATTGTGGTGCCATCCTCGCGGCTGCCGGCGCCATCGGCGCGCCGCTGGGTACTGCATCAAAGGCATCTGGCGCTTGCTCAACGCTGCGCCAGGTCAGGCTCACGCCAATCCCCAGGCAGGCGACCCCCACCAACGCCACTGACCAGCGCTGCCGACCGCCGCCACCGAATAACCAACGGTGCAACCGCGCCCCCAAACTCGGCCGCGTCTCGACTGCAGTGGTGCGGCCTACTGCGGTGCTGGCGGCGGCGAGAATTTGTGCATCCAGCTGGGCACTGGGTTCGCCGCTGCTGTGCCGACGGAAGTGTTCGAGCATCTGCCGTTCCTGCTCATCAGCCATGTGTTGATCATGCTTCATACGGACAACTCCTCGGCGGCCGGGTCAGCCAGCAGCCGACGTAACTTCTGCAGGGCATAGCGCAATCGGCTTTTCAGCGTCTCTGCGGGAATCTGGGTCAACTCGGCGATTTCGGCCAATTGCATTTCAGCGTGAGTGCGCAATAGAAAAACCTCGCGCTGCTCTGCTGGCAAGTCGGCCAAAGCGGCCTGCAAACGCTGCTGATCGCGGCTTAGGCTGAGCTGTTGTTCAGGGCTCGGTTGCGGGTCGTGCGGGGCGTGTTGCTGTTCATCATATTCAGCATGCTCCGCCTGATGCCGACAGTGCTTGCGCCAATGATCAATCAGCCGGTTGCGACCAATCTGATACAGCCAGGTCTTGAACAGCACAGCTTCGCGTAGCTCGCTCTGACTGCGGATCAGGCTCATCCAGGTGTCCTGAAACACCTCCTCGGCCAGCGCGTGATCACCGCACAGGCCAAGCAGAAAGCGAAACAAGCCAAGCCGGTGGCGCTGGTACAACTCGGCGAAAGCCGCTGCATCACCGCGGCGGTAACGCCGCAACAAGGCGGCGTCGTCATCCGTGAGGGGTCGATTCACTGCTGTACTCGTGCGCTAGTGGTACGGGAATAGCCAGTTTGCAGGCTCTGCGCCAGTTCCACCAGCTGCACAAACTCGGCGCGCAGACCAAAACGGTCATCGCCCTTGGCATTACGCGCCAGCTCGGCGCTGTCGGCGAGGCTGAAGCGCCCAGTGTATTTTTCGCCCTTGAGCTGCTGGGCAAAAGCGGCCACGGCAGCGACAAAGCGCAGGTCCTCACTGGCCTGGCTGATGGCAGGCACGTCACTGGCCTGAATCGGTTGCTCCAGCAGTTTGCTCACGTCCCGCCCTGGCGCTTTATAACGAATGCGCAGCCAAGCCAGTTCGCCCGCTTTACGGTCGGTTTTTGCAGCGGCCTGATAGCGCAGCGGCTCCAACCAGCCCTTGCCGCCCACCGGCACCACTTCATAGAGCGCTGTCACGCTATGGCCTGCACCAATTTCGCCGGCATCGACCTTGTCGTTGCTGAAATCCTCACGCTTAAGCGCGCGGTTCTCGTACCCCAGCAGGCGATACTCGCTGACCTGCGCCGGGTTGAACTCGACCTGTATTTTCACATCGCTGGCGACTGTGGCCAGGGTCGAGCTGAGCTGATCAACCAGCACTTTGCGCGCCTCGCGCAGGTTATCGATATAGGCATAGTTACCATCGCCAGCATCGGCCAGCTGCTCCATCAATTGCTCGTTGTAGTTGTCGGTGCCAAAGCCGAGCGTGGTCAGGGATACACCGGTCTTGCGCTTGTCGGCAGCCAATTGCTTGAGGGTTTCGAAATCGCTGATACCGACGTTGAAGTCACCATCGGTGGCTAGCAGGATGCGGTTGATCCCGCCGTCGATAAAGCCCTGCTGCGCCTGCTGATAAGCCAGCTGGATGCCCGACTCACCAGCCGTAGAGCCGCCGGCAGTGAGCTGCTCGATTGCGCGGCGAATCTTGGCTTTGTCACTGCCAGCAGTGGGCTCCAGCACCACGCTGGATGAGCCGGCATACACCACCAGCGACACCTTGTCCTGCGCGCGCAACTGCTCGACCAGCAGCTTCAGAGTACTTTGCACCAACGGCAAACCATCGCGGCGGTCCATCGAGCCGGAGACATCCACCAGAAACACCAGATTGGCTGCTGGTAATTCCTCTACGCGCAGATCCGAGGCCTTGATGGCGATACGCAGCAAGCGACTTTCTGAATTCCACGGCGTCACCGCCAGCTCGGTGTGCACGCCAAACGGCACATCGCCCTTGGGCAGCGGATAGGCGTAGGAGAAATAGTTGACCAGCTCCTCCAGGCGCACCGCCTCCTGCGGCGGCAATTGCCCGCCATTGAGGAAGCGCCGCACATTGGCGTAGCTGCCAGTGTCGACATCGATGCTAAAGGTCGATACCGGCGTCTCGGCCACGGCATGCAACGGGTTGTCCGCCAGTTTCTGATACTGCTCGCGGTTTTCATCACGGTAGCCCGGCGGTATGGCATCAGCCTGCACAGACATTGGCATCGGCGCATACGCCACGCTGGGCATCACGGCCCTGCCCGTCACCTGGCTTTTGCGTTGCAGTTCCGCCGGGGTAGTGGCCAGTTGCTCATGCAACTCGGCACGGTCACGTGCCTGATAGCTCAGCGTGGCAGCAGTCGCCACCTTGTTCGGCGCATCGGGATTGGCGGCGCTGCATGCGCCGAGGCTGATCAGTACGCCAGCGGTAAATCCGGCAACCAGAGGACGACTAAGCAATACGGGGTAAGTAGACATGAGCGCATCTCCTGAGCGATCGGAACAAACCATTCGCTCAGGTAGACGCAGCCCTCATTCAAATCGGGTTAAAGCGCTGTTAAAAACTCGCAACGCCTTCCTGACACAGCTGCCCGGCCAGCATGCCCAAGGTCATCAAGGCGCGCTCGGCCTCACGGTTCCACGGGATCCCGCAGTTCAGACGAATGCAGTGGTTGAACTGCTCGGTATTACTGAAAATCAGCCCAGGCGCAATGCTGATGCCCTGCTGCAAAGCGCTAACGTGCAGGTCTTTGGTATTGACCCGCGCCGGCAGGCTGACCCAGAGAATAAAGCCGCCCTTGGGGCGCGTCATCTGCGTGCCTTCGGGGAAATACTGCTGCACCGCCAACTGGAAAGCGCTGAGGTTCTTGCGGTATTCCTGCCGGATAAACCGCAGATGGCGGTCGTATCCGCCGTTTTCCAGATACGCCGCGACGGCCATCTGCGTCACGCTGCAGGCCGAGTGGGTACTGAAGGTCTGCAGGCGCTGGATTTCATCCTGGTACTTACCAGCGACAATCCAGCCGATACGAACCCCGGGGGAAAGGGTTTTCGAGAAGCTTGAGCAATACACCACCCGGCCTTCGCGGTCATGGGATTTGAGCGCCTTGGTCGGGCCCTGCTCGAACATCAGCTCGCCATAGATATCGTCTTCAATAATCTGAATATCGTAATCACTGGCCAGGCGCAGCAGTTGGCGCTGACGCTCCTCGGGAATGGTGCCCCCCAGCGGATTACTCAACCGCGCAGTCAGCACCAGCGCCTTGATCGGCCACTGATTCGCCGCCAACTGCAGGGCTTCCAGGCTGATGCCGGTGGCCGGGTCGCTGGGGATCTCGATGACCTTGAGGCCGAGCAAGTCAGCCAACTGCAACAAGCCATAGTAAGTGGGTGACTCGGTGGCGATCAGGTCGCCCGGCTTGGTCAGTACCCGCAGGCTCATTTGCAAGGCATCCACACAGCCGTGGGTGATCACCACCTCGCTCGGGTCAACCACTACACCAGCGTCGCGCATGCGGATCGCCACTTGGCGGCGCAGCGGCTCAAAACCGGGGCTGAACATATAGCTGAAAGCCCGCGCACTGTGAAAACGCGTGACCTTGGCCAACTGCTGGTGCAACGCGCGCACTGGCAGGTAGTCCACATGCGGCACCGCTGCGCCCAAGGGAAAAACCCCCTCGCGGCGTGATTCGGCGAGTACTTGGTTGATAATGCTGCTGCGCGTCACCAGCCCCGGGCGCTCGACCCGCGCAATATCCGGGGTGGGTGCAGTCAGGGCCGGCGTCTGATGTACATAGAAACCAGACTGCGGGCGGGCGCGAATCAGGCCCTGGTCTTCCAGGTTGGCGTAGGCCTGCAGCACGGTCGCATGGCTGACATTGAGCTGCGCACTCATCTTGCGCACCGAAGGCACGCGCTCACCGGGCTGGTAAACGCCGCGACGAATATCTTCCGCCAGTTGCTGGGCAATGCGCTGATAAAGCAACAGATTGGTCATAACCGCGTTCCTGCTTGACTGAACCGTAACAGTAAACCGATCCACCTAAATTGCACCGGTACAGATCACTGAATTGTGGGTGATACAGCGGCCATCTGCCAATACAGTATTGGCTAAATCAAACAAGAAGGCTGACTGTGCATCTTGGCCGCACAAGGACAGCAGACACCCCTGGTGCCAAGCATAAAAAAGCCCCGATAAACGGGGCTTTTTTGACTGCGTCAGGCTCAACGTGATGAACCGAGTTGCCCTTGTTCGTCAGAGAAGACGATCTCGACCCGCCGATTCTGTGCACGACCTTTAGCCGATGCGTTCTCGGTCACCGGGAAGCTCTCACCATGCCCCTGCACCTCGATGCGCTTGGCATCCACCCCCAGATCGATCAGCGCATCAGCAACGGCTTGCGCCCGCGTACGGGAGAGTTCGAGGTTTTCCTGAGCATCCCCACGGCTATCGGTATAGCCCTCGATGCGTACGACACGGCGTGGGTTTAACTGCAGAAACTGCACCAGTTTTAACACCGTGCGGTTAGCTGAAACGTTCAACTCACTCTGCCCGGCATCGAACAGCACATCACCCAAGGTCATCACCAAGCCACGCTCGCTCTGGGTGGTGGCCAGGCTGATCATCTGCTCCTCAAGCCAGCTGTTCTGATCCTGAATACTCAGCAGCTTGGCTTCGCGCAGTGCCAACTGCAGACGCTGCCGATCCAACTCTAGCTTGGCCGCGCGCTCCTGATTCAGGTTGAGGTTGCTCTTCTGCCCAGCAATCGCACTGTACTGCTGGCTCAGATAGGCATAGTGCACCACATCATCAGCGCTGCCCCAATAGCTCGACAAACGCTCGGCTTTGGCCAGCGACTCACCGGCGCGGATCAGATCCTTCGGCGCGCTGCGCAGTACATCCGCATCTTCCTTGACCTGCTGATAAGCCGCCTGCGCAGCCTCCAACGACTGGTCGCTGGAGCGCATTGATGAGGCGCAACCGCTTAACAACAGTGCGCCCACTGCAGCACTTAGAACCGTTTGAAAGCGCGTCATTGCATGCCTCCCAACTGTGTACGCAGGCGGTTAATGGCATTGTTCAATGCGCCCAGCTGTTGCTGGCTCTTTGCACTCAGGTATTGCGCTTCAGCCAAGCGGGCGTCCAACTCGGCCTGCTCCGCATACACCCGCGCCTGCTTGTAGTCTTCCTCTTGCATGGCCGCTTGCGCCAACGCGAACTTGTCTTCGGCCAGGTGCAGCGCAGGCGACTGCTCTGTCGACAGGCCCAGCGCTGTGGCTTGGCTGAGCGCTTGTTCAGTTAAACGTAACTGCTCATGAGGGGCCGGGTCAGACACACAGGCACTGAGCATGAGCGGTAGCAAGCCCGCACAGATAAATCGATTGATCACGGAATTTCCTACTCTATGGCCTCGCCAGCGGGGGCGGGCTGTTGATCGGCCCAACGCTGCAGGTTTTGCTGCAACAGGGCTTCAGGCAAATCGCTGGCAACGGCTTCGGTCATTTTCTTCGCCAGCATGCCGCGTAGCCAAGGGTCATTACAGGACGAATTATGCGACAAGGTCAGGTGCAAACCCTCACTGGAAATTGGCGGGTCAAGCACCAGCAGGTCATCTTGAATGCCTAAGCTATTGGCCAGCGCCTGGCCGGGGTAACGCTCGTACAAAACATAGTCGGTGCGTCCCAGCAAAAGCTTCTGAAATGCCTGGGGCAAACTGGATACGCCTTCAACGGTGAGGTTGCTCTTGCTGTAGGCATCAAACTGCTGGCCAAAACTATTGTTGACCAATGTACCGCCTGTGCGCTCACGCAAGTCTTCCCAACCTGCATACGGAAATTCAGCACCACGGTGTACCCACACCACGCTCGGCGTTAAATAGAAGGCCGGATGGATATAGTCCATCACCTCCAAACGCGGCAGCGTAAGAAAAGCCCCAGCAAGCAAGTCGACACGGCCCTTTCTGACCTCATCCTGCGCCCGCGACCAAGGCCCGGTGTAAATGACATCTACCGTGACGCCCAGCTCCTTGGCCAGGTGTTGCAGCAGGTCAGCATTAGCACCGATGAGCTTCTGTGGATTCTGTGGGTCGCGCCACAAATAAGGCGGGTACTCAGGATTACCTGTGGCCACCAACCGCTCACATTTACCAGCGGCAAGGGCAGTTGTCGGCACAAGCAGCATGCCGAGCAGCAGAAAAATCGATTTATATAAACCACGCTCAAACATTAGCGACTTCTCGACTTTACCTGGATAGGTAGGGGGCAGATGCAAACTAGAGGGTGCCTTCTTCATGCTAGCTTAATACGCATTCATATTAATTCGCGATAAAGAGCTGCCATGAAAAAACTAATCGCAGGCCTGGTTCTCGCGCTCATGGGCGGCGCCACTCTGCTCTATCTGTGGCCTGCCACCTTGCTAGCCAGCGTGCAATTTATAGAGAGACAACGCGCAGGGCTAAACCTCAAGCAAATCAGCGTGCACGATCTTAACATCCATTACTACGAAGGCGGCCCAAGCGACGCACAAACCATCCTGCTGGTGCATGGTTTTGCCGCCAACAAAGACAACTGGCTGCGCTTCGCCCGACACCTCACACAGGACTATCGCGTCATTGCCCTCGACTTGCCGGGCTTTGGTGCGAGCAGCAAGCCCGCTGGCAGCTACGATATCGGCACGCAGACTGAACGCCTGGCTGACATCAACGACGCACTGGGGCTGGACCAGTTGCACCTCATGGGTAACTCCATGGGCGGCCACATCAGCGCGCTGTATGCCGCACGCTATCCAACGCGAATACGCTCGCTGACATTACTCGACAACGCAGGTATCACCTCACCGCAACCCAGTGAACTACGCCTGCGCCTAAGTCGCGGTGAAACCAACCCATTAGTAGTCAAGAGCCCCGAGGACTTTCAACGCTTGCTGGCGTTCATCTTCGTCAAGCCGCCCTACCTGCCTGAACCGATAAAAGGCTATTTCGCTGAGCAGGCCGCCCACAACAGTGCGTATTACGAGCAGATATTTGCCCACTTGGTTGAGCGCTACATCCCGCTAGAACCTGAACTGAGCAAGATTCAGGCGCCCACGCTGATCATCTGGGGAGCCGAAGACCGAGTATTAGATGTATCCAGCGTCGAAGTCATGCAGACACTCCTGCATAAACCTCACGTGGTGATCATGCCCAATACCGGCCACGCGCCTATGATTGAACAACCGGAGTTGACCGCTCAGCACCTTCGCGCCTTTCTCAAGGAGCTTGATAAGTAGAGCAAGCGGATCAATAAGGCCTGACAGGCTGACCACAAGAACCAGGCCGAACCAGCGATCATCGGAAACAAAAAACCCGCTCACTGAGCGGGTTTTTTTATGTCCGTCGTTTTTCGTATGAATTCGCAATGCATAGATTTTACGGGGCTTACAGCCTATTATTAGTCCGTAACTATTCGCTAGGCGGTGCTTGTTTCCGGCGAGCAGTGTGGGGATAAATGTGGGGATGGTCTCTGTCCCCACACTGAATAGGACGTGAATGCATGGGCACGCTTAGCGCTATACAAGTTGCGAACCTGACGGAGCCAGGCACCTATGAAGACGGTGAGGGTTTACGTCTGGTTGTTAAGTCAGCCGGGACTAAGTCGTGGATTTTCCGCTTTCAACTAGATGGCAAACGCCGCGATATGGGCCTGGGCGGTTATCCCAAAGTCAGTCTGAAGGTGGCAAGGGCTAAAGCTGGTGCTTTGACTGCCCAGCTTGTGGGGGGAGCTGATCCACTAGCTGCCAGAGATGCTGAACGAACCGCCAAGCGTCAGGCGCTTCAGGAAAAAGCGTCACGCAGTACAACCTTTGAGGCGCTAGCAAATGAGTATTTAGAGATACATGGGCGTAATTGGTCTGAAGGTTGGCGTGATGATTGGAACCGCAAGCTAAGACTGTACGTCCTAAACCATATCGGCAATCTGCCACCTAGCGACATCGGTACAGAGCAAGTTTTAAAAATTCTGCGCCCGATATGGAGTAGCAAAACACGCACTGCCGACGAAGTACGCAGTCAGATTGAAAGAGTGCTCGATGCTGCAAAGGCTCATGGCTTACGTGAAGGTGAGAACCCGGCTCGGTGGCGCGGGCATCTTGATAACCTGCTGAGCAAATCTGACAAGAAAGCTGCAAGAAAGGGACAGCGTTTTCCTGCAATGAAGTGGAAAGACGTCCCAGAATTAATGCTTAAACTGGCAGATGACGAGAGGCGAGATTCCTTTGCTATTCGCCTATTGCTATTAACAGGCGCGCGAGCCGGGACAGTTCGATTTGCACCTTGGGTAGAGTTCGACTTAACCAATGCTGTTTGGTCTATACCCGCCGACAGGATGAAAACCGGAGTAGCTTTCGACATACCACTGTCGCCCGCTGCCGTTGCGTTGCTGCAAGGCATACCGCGTATTGATGGTAGCCCCTATCTATTTCCCGGCAAAGGCAAGACAGGGGTTATGCACAAGGGTGCAATGCGCCTGTTTTTGCATGGTATTGGTCATGCCGACATAACCAATCACGGTTTCCGTAGTTCTTTTCGGACTTGGGCGAGTGACTGTACGAAATTTGATAAAGAGTTATGTGAGTTAGCATTGGCACACGACCAACGCACCAAAACTGAAGGCGCCTATGATCGCTCTGACTTCTTTGAAAAGCGCCGAGAGCTTATGACCGCCTGGGGGCAATTCATTACTACACCACCGTCTGCAAATGTTATTCAAGGCGATTTCAAGCGCGCCTGACCGTTTTGGCTGGTCTATCCCGACGGGGAGAAAAGCGGGCACCCACCCGCCTGACCAGCCGACTTATTTAGCATGGGTAACGCTTTGGGAGGCGTGCAATGACGGACAAGTCAGATTGGCTTATGGATAGCCTAAATATAGAAGAGGCCATCGCCTGGATAAAGAAGCTGACCGGCAGCGAAATGGATGAAGCTAGAGTGCTTCGGCTATGCAAGTCTTGCCAATGCTCGGTTTATTTGGACTGTACAGACCGCTACGTCGAGATACTGAATGATGATGTATCAGGGCAGCCTCATCCGGGAACGGGAATTGGGTTGGCTGAGGTGGTGGATCCCATTCAGATTACAAATCGCTCACCACTGATTGAGCTGAGAGGCTCGGAAATCCTTTACAGCACTAGAGTAAGGAGAAGGTGCTCATTCTTTGTGACTTTTGAGATGTCTATCCCGAAGCCATTATTTAAATTTTCAGAAATTTTAGAACTTGCAGCCAAAATCAATAACGCTCCAGATTACCCGGACATAGTTGCAGAAAATGCTGAGCCACGAAGAGAGCAAACTGATAGCAGTAGCGAGATTAAAACCCTCCGTCAGCAGCTAAAGCAGGCGCAGACCAAGCCTGTGAATAATGGAGATAAGCCATCGCACCTTCTCGTTATTGCTGCTCTTTTAAATATTATCATCGAATCAAAAGTCGTTAGGGATGGTCTGAAGTAGTCATGTATTTCTGGCTAACTTCAGCCTCCGCCGATTTTGAAAGCGGCAAATCGATCAAAAGCGATCAGATCACCCGCTTATTTCTGTGTTTTTAGCCGCCGCAAGCACCTCGCGGCAGCCATTCCCCGCATTACAGGCGCACCTCTCCCGCATTCGTCAGTAAATGTCTGCGCGCCATCCACAGATTCGACAGCGCGAACAGTGTCACCAGTTGCGCCGTGTTCTTCGCCAGGCCACGGAACCGCGTCTTCAC
>NZ_JAYEET010000022.1:0-5996 GCF_034653255.1 Pseudomonas spirodelae
GGATCGGCTGACCCACCACTGCCACATCGTCGAAACCGGTAACGAGTCCTATCGCCTGCAACACAGTAGCTTGGCGGCCCAGGCCAAGATCAAATCACGGGAGCGAAAGCGTAAGGGCGGCCAAGAACCGGAGGACGATGAGCCGTTCTGATTTCATGGCGACGACGGCCTGCTACATGGCTGCGTGTGGCAGGTCTTAAACAACTGAACTGGGCTAGCGAAGGAGTGGGGGCAACAGCAGCTGCGCTGGTAGACTTATCCACAGTTGCTGGTAACAAAATCAGCAATCCGCCCTGGGTCAAATTTCAATCGGCAGGGTGGGTCAATTTTCCATCAGCGCCAACAAGCAGCACGACACAAAGGCCTGAGGCGCTTAAATGGCCATTTCCGAGGGCGTCTGCTGGCGTGGAAAAGCCTGGGTATCGCCAGGGCTGGGGATCTTCTTGGGGCATGCTGGCAGCCATGATCTGCACAGCCATATGGCGCACCAAGTGACCATTGGCCTTTGCGGTCAAGTGACGGTGCGAGGTCTGAATCAGGTGCTTACTGCTCCGGCCATCTGCATAAAGGCTGGCACACTGCACCAGATTGAAGGCACTGAAGTGCTTTCGATCTACCTTGATGCGCTGTCGGAAGAGGCCCGTGCCATGAGCTGTATATCGGCCGCCCAGTTGGTCTCGATCCCGGCAGACAATACGGCTGCCATCGAGCAGCTACTTGAAACGCCGGAGGTATCTGCTCAGCTGGTTCGTGAGGAGGTCAGGCGACTACTAGGCCTGAAAACACCGCAGGCGGCTGATCCGCGTATGCGGGCTGTGCTTCAGGCGCTGGAAGAGCGACAAGATGATCGGGTGCGACTGGCCGCGCTTGTGCATCTGTCGCCCACCCGGTTCTCTCATTGGTTTGTCGAGCAAACCGGACTTCAGCTGCGTAGCTATCGCAAATGGAGTCGGCTGGTTGTGGCGCTGCAGTTCGTATCTATCGGACATAATCTAACAGCGGCCGCTCATGCCGCTGGATTTGCCGACGCAGCCCATTTTTCACGTTCTTTTCGTGCGCTGTTCGGACTCGACCCCTCTTCAGCGCTCGGTCATGTGAGGCTACAAAGCTGACATTTACTTCAACCGGGATACTTCTACCGATGCTGTTTGCGTATCCACAGCCCGAGTTATTAGCTCCTTCGTTCAAGCGTATAGCGGGCGAACAGTTCAAAGTGAAACCAACTGCATGGAGGGTTCACAATGGGCAGCGCGTCGAGGTTTTTGCTTCGCTGGTTTAGTTATCCGGCGATTTTCGGTGGTATATCGGCAGCGATGATCTGGCTGCTTTATCAAGGCATCCCTTACTGGCCAAGCACAGCAATCCTGGCGGCCGTGGGAGTCGGCTGTGTAGCTGGTATGGAGCGACTCCAGCCTTTCCGGCAGGACTGGCTCAACGATCACGATGACACTCTAACGGACCTTATTCACCTAGTCGTGAATTTGTCGGTCATCCAGTTCACTGCCGCTGTTCTATCTCGTGTGGGGGACCTTGTGCCTGCTGAGCTGAGTGGGTTTCCTACCGAGCTGCCTCTCTGGCTACAACTGCTCATCGTGGCAGCTATCTTAGACCTGAGTTTGTATTCCATGCACCGCCTCAGCCATCACATCCCCTGGTTGTGGCACCTACACGAGCCCCATCACAGCGCTGAGCGGCTCTACTGGATGAACGGAGAGCGGCGTCATCCCCTGCATGCGGCCATCATGGCAGGACCTGGATTGTTGTTGCTGTTCGCGCTGGGAACACCGTCTTCGCTGGTGGCCACCTGGTTTGGAATACTCACGGTGCATCTGGCTTTTCAGCACTCCAACTTAGATTATTCGATTGGATGGTTGCGGCGCATTATCGGCGTAGCTGAAACACATCGTTGGCATCACAAACGTGATTTTGAGGATGCCCAAGTTAATTTCGGCGAGTTTCTGTTGGTGTGGGATCTGCTATTCAAAACCTTCTACGACAGTGCCAAGCAACCTGGTAGTAATGATGTCGGCCTGCGTGATCGGCGCTACCCCACCGGATATATAGATCAGTTGGCCGAACCATTTAGAGGTAAAGCTTAGAATTGTTCGTGAAAAGAACGGAAGCAATTATTCAAGCGTGCAATCGCGAGCCGCTGCCATAGTTTTGCTAATGATAAATCCCATAGTGCATACGATCTAATAGAGCTTTCACGTCCTCCGCACTATTTGGGCCGAAAATAAGGTCGATCGGACGAGAGCCATTTAGGCCTAAAGCAGGTCCATTCATCCATGCAACAGCCATTTCGCTACTGCCAAGAACTTCTGTGGCTAGTGCAAATAGTTCTTTGTACTGCGGATCACTGTAGTCAAACATAGATACCCTTAGTTCAATTGCAGTTTTTGGGCAGGCAGTAGTCTGCCTAGCGCTATTACTTGAGGGCGTATCAGCGCAGAAGGCGCTGGGTAGGATCTCCGTCACTGAGACTGTCAGCCCAATCTTGGACTGCTTTGTGGTTAATCACACGGCCTGCATCCACCTCGGCCAACGCGTCAAGGGTCAGGGAATGGCGGTCTTGTTCTTGATCAATCCGGGCGGAAAGAGCTTGCTCCATGAACCAGTCCTCGCAGTATGGACCTTGATGCGTCGGGATTTGGTGGGACGAGCAATGGCGGGTTGCTCGTATGAAGCAAGGAACCACAGACTTTGGGTTAGAAAGCCTCGCTCTGATTTCATTATGGAGGGCGTCTCCACTTCCGCCAAGCTTGCGGCACGTTCCCTCAACCCGAATAACCCAGAAAGCATGCGGGTGTAAAAGTTCATGCGCGAGCTGGTGCAGGACGGCACCTTGGAGCCGAAAAACAAATCCGAGCAGTCAGTAGATAACGCCAGGCTTCGCCAGTATCAATCAGGCGGTTGTAGCTCTGACATTTGAGGCAGAAGGCGGGATGGATCGCAGGCCAGCTCGCCTGCGATGCGATAAAGCTTCTCGACGGTGATGTTTACTTCGCCACGCTCGATCCGGCCCATATAGCTACGGTCGATACTGCAGGCCAACGCCAGTACATCCTGAGACATGTGGCAAATCTTCCTTTGTGTTCGGATGCGTTCCCCTAACACTTTCGCCAATTTATCCATGACCGTCTCAATTCCTCTGAGGCGGCACTATCGTGCGTTTGCGGACGCACGAGCCACGGATTATAATCCGCATTTTTACGCGTTAACTCTTCTGGTGCCTCAATGAAATCGGCCTCGTTTATCTTCGACAGGCGTCTGTATGAGCTGCTTCAGGAAGAAGGGAGCATAAGATTCACGACCCGTGAACTGCGTGATGCCTATGCCAAGCGTCTAGAGGGCAAGACTTTTCGTATCGCCGATGTGCGCCGCTATGTGTATGAGCAGATTCGACGATTACTGCGCACGGGCTGGCTTGTGCTTGATGAAGAGCGTCGTTCGCGAGGGCAGGTCTACCACCTGAAACCGATTCCGGCACACCTGCAATTGGAGTTGGTTGACAACGGGTTTGAGAACAGCCTAAAGACTGTTTCTGAGCCCGAGCGGGAATCTGTAGTGTTTCAAGTTGAGGCTGTCCCGCTTGAGTCGTCAGCCAGTGCGGATCAGCATCTGGAAGCGCTCCACAAAGAAATCCGCTTGGACTTCCTGTCTTCAATGGGAGAGGCGGAGCGATTCAAGCTCCTCCTAGAAGACATGCCGCATTTGCGGGATAAGGTCGAAGACGAGTACCTAGAGGCCAGGGATCGCAGTTCACGTCTACTCGGACATCTTCGGGCCATCGAAAAGACCCTCAAGACGCTTGCTGCACGATGACCAGATCGCTACGAGACTGGCAACTCAGCTGCATCGACACGGCATTGGAGCACTTTGCCACTACACCGCACTTCTTCTGCCAGGCGACGCCGGGAGCTGGGAAGACACGCATGGCGGCAGAGTTAGCTAGTAGGTTGCTTAAGCAGGACAAAATCGATCTGGTGATGTGCTTCGCGCCATCCTGCCAGGTTGTCGATGGCTTCCGCTCAACCTTTGCAGAGGTACTTGGCAGGCGGCTGGATGGCCAGATAGGCGCTGTGGGAACGGCGTTTACCTACCAGGCCATGGAGCACCGAGATGAGGGGTTCTGGCAGCTTCTTGATGATTACCGTGTGCTCGTGGTCTTCGATGAGATTCACCATTGCGCTGGCCATGATCCGCTTCTCAGCAACGCCTGGGGGCAGCAGATATTGCATCGGATACAAGACCGCGCAGCCTTCACCTTGGCGCTCTCCGGTACGCCATGGCGCTCAGATGACCGGGCTATTGTCTTGGCCCGGTACTCGACGCCAGAAGGGCACTTGATCTGTGACTACCGATACGGACTGAAAGAGGCCATTGCCGATGCGGTATGCCGTTCTCCTCGTATTGTCTTGCTCGACAATCAGAAGGTAAAACTGACCGAGGAAATGGGTCCTGAGAGTACAGTCAGGATGTTTCCCAGCATTGCCAAACTCTTGGGGGAATCGCCTGTCACCTACGAAGAATTGCTGCGCCATGACGACGTGATCAATCAGCTACTCGATCTTGGCTGTAACAAGCTCAATGAGCTTCGCCAAATCAAGCCGAATGCTGCCGGTTTGGTTGTTGCCACTGACATTGAGCACGCTCAGCAAATTGCCCAGGCTCTGGAGTCCAGGGGTGGGGTTTGCTGCATTGTGACCAACAAAATCCCGGATGCGCAGCAGGTGATCAATGCCTTTAGGCAGAGCGCCTCTCCCTGGATTGTCGCTGTCGGAATGATCAGCGAAGGAACGGACATCCCCCGGCTTCAGGTGTGCTGCTATCTCAGCCGCATTCGCACCGAGTTGCATTACCGGCAAGTGCTTGGGCGAGTGCTTAGGCGTACAGGTGAGTCCGATGATCAAGCTTGGCTGTTCATGTTGGCGGAGCCGACGCTGCAGTGTTTGGCTGAGAGAATTGCGGATGACTTGCCGGAGGACTTGGCGGTACTAAACGAGGTACAGATGCCAGCTCCCACTTCAGGCTCAACGCCGAGCTCGATCGAGGCTGCGGACAATATCAATAATCTAGATAACAGTATTGGATGTGGCAAAGAGCAGGCTATTGGGGCTGGAGCTACGAGCACCATTTCACTAGAGGGCTTTTCAGTCGAGCCAAGTCATCAGGTGAGTTTTTCCCAGCATTACAGGCAGCAGTTGTTGGCTTGTTTTTGAAGTGTTGACGCCTAATGGGTCAGGTGAAGTGGGAGTTGCGAGTGTGTGGTTGACCATGTCATCGACTAAGAAATTAGGGGGCGTGGGCATTGATGTTAGGACTCAGACGTTGAGGCATGACTGATAAACGGATCTGCGACGGTTGCAGCGCTGTTGCGCGTGTTGCTTCGATCGGGTGCATGTACCGATTGCGAGGCTTGGTAGATGTTTACGCGCGCACATATGCCGAGGATTAACCTGATGCAAAAGAGAAAGACCCACAAGTATGCCTTGATAGCTAAGCTCTCAGACGAAGCGGTACGCTTGATGACGCCCACGCCAGAGTGGCAGCACAATATGTTCCGCGTTGCGGCGACTAAAGGACGGGAAAATGAGCCTGTTGGCTTCTTGGCCGAGGGCGCTCACCCAGACAATATGGACACGCCCGGTCGTTAGGGAAATTCTGAAGAAGACTTCCTGATTTTGGCAAAATACCCGGATTCCACCCGCTGAGTTTTCCGATGAAGCAGATGACCTTCGCCGACGCCGAGTACGCCAGCAAGCGCAAGCAGACCCGCAAAGAATTATTCCTGATCGAAATGGATCGGGTGGTTCCGTGGAAGGGGTTGATTGCCTTGATCGAACCCCATTACCCCAAGGGTGATGGTGGTCGTCCGGCCTATCCGCTGATGGCGATGCTGCGAGTGCATCTGATGCAGAACTGGTTCGGTTACAGCGATCCGGCGATGGAAGAGGCGCTGTACGAAACCACCATCCTGCGCCAGTTTGCTGGGC